>DATLZG010000406.1:0-17932 GCA_035574095.1 Burkholderiaceae bacterium
GGCGGCGATGCCTGTTGCTCGGCCTCGATTGCCCCGCCGCAACCGAACAAGGCGAAAGACCCGATCGAAACGGTTGCCGCGCTCAGAAAGCGCCGGCGCCGCCGGGCGGCCAAGTCATGACTTTGATTTGAGTCCTGGTTCATTCTCTCGCAGAAATCTGAGGGGGCACGCGGCACAAGCGCGGCCTAACAAGCCAACTAAGCCGGATTATCGGCCCCAATTCCGACCGCGGCATCGCCGCGTCAGGCTAATCTGGGAGGAGGCAAAGGTACGACACCATTCCGTTAAACCGCTCGGCCGACTTGTACCACTCGGTAGCCTGTGAAACAGTGCTGGGTCGAACGAGCGTCGGGTCGTCGGGCGCATCTGCGCTTGGATCGACGGCCAGTGGGAATGCCAAGAATGAATCGACTCAGCCGTAAGCAATTGTTCGTTGCCGCATTGAGTTTCGCCGTCGCCGCGTGCGGCGGTGGCACGGAAACCGCCAGCGCGCCCACGAATTCCCCGCCATCCGCTCCAGGACCGACGACGCCTCCGAATCCCAGCCCAGCCCCGACTCCGCCGCCGCCGACGCCTGCACCAACACCGTCGCCGACACCCGCTCCGAGCCCGGCTCCGACACCTGCGCCGACCCCTCCCGCCGCGCCTCCGCCCAGCTCGAGCTTCACCTCACGTTGCTCGGCTCCAGGCGTCGTCCGGTGCATGGGGTTCGACTCGGACGCCGACTTCAACAAGGGCAGTGGCGGCACAGCAGGAGCTTGGGGCCAGAACTTCGGCATCATCCCCGTATACGGAACGTCGGACTATTCGCGCGCTACCCGCGATACGGCGATCAAGGCCTCCGGAGACAGCTCGCTGCGATTCACGATTCCATCAAATTCTGGCGACGACAGCTCCGGCGCATTCTTCCTGAACTTCTCGTCGGACCTATCGGTGCAGTTCGGGGCGAACTCCGAGTTCTACGTCCAGTGGCGGCAGCGTTTCAGCCCAGAGTTCATCACGACCAAGTACGCTGGCGGCGGCTGGAAGCAGATCATCATCACGACTGGCGACCAGCCCGGTCGGACCTACGCCTCGTGTGAGGCGCCGGGTGTCGTTCTGACCAACTTGGAGCACCGCGGCTTCCCGATTATGTATCACTCGTGTACAGGCTCGGCGTCGCACGGACCGTACGACGGATTCTTCGAACCGTATGGCGCTTATGACTATAAGCAGCAGAACGCCCGACCCGCGCCGTATTGCCTGTACACGCAGTCGAGCAGCGGTTACTTTCCACCGAACGGGAACTGCTTCGGCTACTTCCCGAACGAATGGATGACCTTCCAGATACGAATCAAGACGGGACCGCGCGTCGGAGACGAGTTCGTCAACAGCTACGTCACGCTGTGGATGGCGCGCGAAGGACGGCCGTCCGAGCTCGTCGTGCAATGGGGTCCATACAACCTCAGCGTGGGATCGGCCGCCGAGAACCAGCGCTACGGCAAGGTTTGGCTGACGCCCTACAACACGGGCAAGTCATCTTCGCAAGCGCACCCGACGGCCTACACCTGGTACGACGAGTTGATCATCTCGCGCAATCCGATCGCGGATCCGTAGGACCACACCGGGCTTCAGGCGGTTGCGTAACGCGTATGACTTAGGTTCCGCGCGAGACGCAGCGCGAAGCGCGGGCGAGTACGGTCCCAGGGTGTGAAACGCGGCAACTGGAACGGGTCGGCACCCGGCCGCGCGACACCCCATGCCGTACAGACCGCCGCGTCGAAGCCTGCTGTTCGCACGAGCTCCACGTGCTCGGCCCTGTAGTCCTGCTGCGGAACCCCGTTCGGGTAGGCAAACAGCGCCACACGGCGACCGACGATCGATTCCAAAGCCGCCTTGCTGCTCTCGATCTCCTCCCGCGCCTGCGCAAGCGATAGGCGCGCGAGTATCGGATGAGTGACGGTGTGCGCGCCAATGTCCATGCCGCTCGCAGCGAGCCGCGCCACTTGCTCGGCGCGCATCATCAGCGCCGCTTGGAGCGCGGTTCCGCAGGCCTCTTCGATTCGTTCGACGAACGCCTGCCGTTGCGCCGGCTCTTCGTGCTTGATCCGCGCCAGGATGCGGTCGATCGTTGCGCGCCGCGCCGCCATCGAATCAAGGCTTGCGATGCCGAGCGCGAGAAAGCCGAGATCGAGCCGCTGTGCGTTGCATGCGCGCACCGCTTCGATCACGCGGTCGTTCCACATGTTGCCGCCGTCGAGGAAACCGGTGGCGACGAAAAACGTGGCGTGCAGCCCGAGCCGACGCAGTATCGGTGCGGCCACTTCCTCGTTGTCGGCGTAGCCGTCGTCGAAGGTGATCGACATCGCACGCGGCGGCAGGTCGCCGGACTTCAAACGCGCCGCCGCTTCCGCCAGCGGTAGGACACGAAACCAGTCGCGGATCCAACGCATGGTCCGCTCGAACGTGGCCGCATCAGGGATGTCTTCGAACAAAGGATCCGGACGTGGGAGCACGCGGTGAAAGATCAGGATCGACAGCTTTGCTTGCGGTCCACCCGGCGCCAGTGCGCTAAGTAGTTGGCGAAACATGGCTACACGCGTCCTTCCGGCAGCAGCGGCGCCGACGCGTGCATCGACTTGCGCGATGCGGTATGGGCCTGCGCTGTCAGTTGCACCGACAACAACGCCGCCATCCAGACCTGGACCTCGGCCATCAAATAGTCGGTAAACAGCCCCGCAACGAGCACGACCGCGAGCGCGGCAGCGGCGGCACCGCCGTACGCCGCATGCGCGCTCGGGTCGGTCCGCTGCCGGGCCCTGATCTGCAATACGGCGCGCAGTCCCCAGAAGATGAACAGAAAGTACACGACGACGCCAGGGATCGACTGTTCCACCAGCAACGTGAGAAACGTATTGTGCGAAGCGCGTCCCGCCTGGGATTCGTCCTCGCCCGGCCTGTGTGTCAACCACTTCCGGTCCAGGTAGCGTGGGCTGAGCACGACCGTGCCCTTGTGGCCCACGCCGTACGGATGGTCGGCGAACATCTTCAACTGGGCCTCGATCGTGACCCAGCGCGATTCCGCACTGCCGTCGATCTCCTCGGTGCGTTCCACGGCAGCCGTGATCGACAGCATCCGATCGATAAAGCGCTGGTCCATAAGCGAGACGGCGCCGATTGCCCCGACGATCGTGAAGGCCCAGAACAGACGCCGGCTCTGCGGCGGCTTGACCAGGAACAAGACCAAGCCGCCAGCCAGCACGCCGAGAAAGGCGCCGCGGCTGGCGGCCAGCACGAGTCCGTTCAGAATGACCGGGCCGGCGACGATCACGAAGATCTGGCGCCATCCGCGCTCGACCAGCGCCAGCATCGCCGCCGCCATCAACCCCGTTCCAAGAAACATGCCGAGCGAGTTCGCATCGTCGATGCCGGGTCCCCCGACGCCGTTCAGCCTTCCATCGACGTAGTTGTCTGCCAACTGCGCAAGGATGCCGAGGTAAGCACAGCCCGCAACGTGAGCCAGAAGAACGTCGCGCATGCGCTCGCGTGTGTCGGCCAATCGGTAGACGAAGTAGAAGGCCACGAGATACTTGACGAACTGGATCGATGCGTCGCGGTGCGCGTCTGCGTCCAGCGCCCAAGGCGACTGGATCCAGAGCCAGACGACGAACGCGATGAGCAGAACGCCCGGCAACGATGAGTACCAGGCCGGGCGCTGCGCGCCGAGTTTATGGCGATGGATGAAGATCGCCAGCAGCGTCACACCGGCAGACAGAAAAGCCCACCTCAGGTCCGGCAAGCTCTGCGCCCACCAGCGCGAGGGCGGGTGGATATAGAAGCTCGCCAAGTACGCATACAGCCCCCAGATCGGGTGGCGCGCGAGCGCCAGACCGACCAGCGTGAAGTACCCGGCGAGAAATGCGAGTGCCGTCAACACCTAACGGGCTCCCCTACGCAACCCCGGTGGCGACGCGGCTGACGACATAGCGAAATTTGCCGGACCGCTCCGCCGGAATGTCACCGACGGTCTCCACCTCGACCGTCACGGACGCGCCAAGCCGCTGCTTCAGGCCGCCGCGGATACGATCGACAAGCTCCGCCCGGTAACCCTCTCCGGGCACGACCAACACGCGCGTGCGATCCGCGCTTTCCTGCACGATCTTGAACCGCTCGATCCCCGGCAGGTCGCGCACGACGTAGATCAGCGCCAAGCCGTGCATGATGGTGCCATCGGCGGCGACGACGAAGTCCGTGCTGCGGCCCTGCACTTCGGCCAGCAGCGGCAGTCCGCGACCGCACGGACAGGCGGCTTCGCTGAGCATGCCGACATCGCCGGTACGGTAGCGCAGGAACGGGAACTCGCCCGTCGCCAGATGCGTGACCACGATCTCGCCCGCCGTGCCCGGCGCGACGACCCGGCCATTCGCGTCGACGATCTCGACGATGATGTCTTCGGCGCTGATGTGCATGCCGCCGGCCGGGCATTCGTGCGCGATGAAGCCGGCGTCCCGACCGCCATAGCCATTGGCGACACGGCAGCCGAAGACTCGTTCGATCATCGCGCGCTGATGATCGTACAGCCGCTCCGAAGTGACGAAGGCGACGCGGATGCCGACGTTGTCGAGCCGCACACCGCGCTTCTCCGCGTGCGCCGCAATCAGCGACAGCGACGACGGATAGCCGAACAACATCGCCGGCCGCACGGTGCGGATGCGCTCGACGAACCGATCGAGGTTGACAGACGACATTTCGAAGGCCGGCAGCAGCTCGGAACGGAACAGCCAGTCGCGCAGATTGCGTAAGCGGTCCTGCGCACCGAGTTCCACCGGCGAGCCCCAGACCACCAACTCGCGGTCTCCGATGTCCACTCCCCACCAGCGCGTGGCGCGCCACTTGGCGGCGACGTCGTGCGAGATGCGGTCCCTGCCCATGAAAAAAATCAGCGGCTCGCCGCTGGAGCCCCCCGTGTTGTAGCGCTTCAGTGGGCCGGATCCTTCGGCTTTCAGTCGATCCAGATTGGCACGAACGATCGTCTTGGTAAGAAAGGGGAAGCGCGCCAGATCGTCCAGCGTACTGACGTCTTCCGCCCGCAAGCGCCGTTCCTTGAACAGATCGCGGTAGTACGGCACGCGTTGCGCGAGGTGGTCGATGAATGCGCGCAGCCGTTGCAGTTGGTAGGCCCGCAATTGCTCGCGCGGCCGCCACTGACTGACCTCCAGCTCGCGCCGGCGCGCCACGCTCGCATGCCCCTTCAGCCGCTCGTGCAGAGGAAAGAGCGCGTTGGCGACGAGCCAGGTCCAAGCGCCGCTCATGAGAGCGACTCCCGCAAAGTCGCCCGACCGGCACAACGTGCGTAAGCGGCAAGAAGCTGCGGCCGCACGCGCTCCCAAGCGTACGCGCGGCACGCCTGCAGCGCCGCGGCTACGAGCTCGGCCCGCAATCCGGCATCCTCGAACACGCGCACGACCGCTGCCGCCATCGCGTCGGCGTTCCGCGCGGGGACCAACAACGCCGTGCGTTCGTGCTCGACGAGAAACGGAACACCGCCGACGTTCGTGGAGACGATCGGAACGCCGCTCGCCATCGCCTCCAGCAGCGAGTTCGGCATGTTGTCCACCGTCGACGGGTTCAGCAGAAGATCGGCTTCGCGATACAGCGCGGCGATCCGCTCGCTATCGAGGCGGCCGGTGAAGCGCACCGCATCGGCGATGCCGAGTTCCTGCGCCAGGCTCTGCAACGACGCCAATTCGGGACCGCTGCCGGCGATCGTCAAGCAGGCAGCCGGAAAGCGGGCACGGACCTTCGCCAGCGCACGCAGCGCGGTCGGAATGTCGTAAATCTGCTCCAAGTTGCGCGTGACGACGATGTGATGGCCCGTCGTCGGACTCTCTGCGGGGGCAAACCGCGCCAAGTCGACGACGTTCGGCACGACCTCGGCGGCAATGCCGTAGCGAGCGAAGACGCCCTGCAGAAACCCCGACGGCACGGCGAGCACGCGCGCCAATCGCAGCGTCGGTCGCACCCAGCGCGCCTGGCGCTGCAGGAACGCTTCCGCCTCGCCGCCCCGATAGTTCACCAGCACCGGCACGCCGCGCAGCCGCGCCAGCCAGATCGCCGGCGCGGCGAACAGATGCCACGCCCATCCCGAGTTGGCCATCACGTGCGCGACGTCCGCGCCGCGCAGCGCGCGCCATAGCTCGGCCAGGAACGGAACGAGACGGAAGACGGCACGCACGCCCCGCACCTCACCGATCCACTGCGGCCGATACGGCGGATTGGTCTGCACCAAGCGCACTGACAGCCCGCTTTCATCCAGTAGCCGCGCGAGCTGCCGCGTCTGATTGGCCATGCCGCCCGCGGGCGGCGGCAACGGACCGACCAGCACGACACGCAGACCCATTGCCAGCCCTCACCCCTACCAGCACAGACCGACGTACTTCGCGTGTAAGCCGCCGCGGGGGCCGACGTTCACCAGATCGATTACGACCTGGTCGGCGCGCGCGTGACGCTTCAGCCCCTCGATCGTCTTTTTGTCGTTCAGCCCGACGACCAGCACATCGGATTCGGCGATCACTGGTTCCAGATCGCGGCGAATCAACGCGCCGACGTGCGGCAGATGGGTTTCGATGAACTTGCGGTTCGCACCCAGCAAATTCGACAGATGCACCTCGGGGTCGTAGACGAGAAGCGACAGCCCCTTGCCGAGCAGGTGCTCGGCCAGCAGCACGAGCGGGCTTTCGCGCAGATCGTCGGTGCCGGTCTTGAAGGCGAGTCCGATCATGCCGATGCGCCGCTTGCCGGTCTCGAGGACCTTGGCGATCGCGCGGTCGATGTGCGCGCGGTTCGACTGCAGGATGCCGGCGTGCATCGGCAGTTCGACATCGTGCTGCTTGGCCAGATAAAGCGTCGCGCGCAGATCCTTCGGCAGGCACGAGCCGCCAAAGGCGAAGCCCGGCTTCAGGTACGCCTTTGAGATGTTCAGTTGCGTGTCGCGGCAGACGAGATCCATCACCTGAAACGGATCGACGCCGAGCGCTTCGCACAGGCGCGCAGTTTCGTTGGCGAATGTGATCTTCAGCGCATGGAAGTTGTTGCAGGTGTACTTGACCATCTCCGCGGCGCGGATCGAGGTCACGTGAAAATCGCACGGCAGATGCCCGAACAGCGACTTCAATTGCAGCACTGGCTCCTCGCTGTTGGCGCCGACGATCGTGAACGGCGGGTTGTCGTAGTCGCGGATCGAGGTGCCTTCACGCAGGAACTCCGGCTGGAAACAGACGAAGAAGTCGCGCCCCTCTCGTTTGCCCGACGCCCGCTCGAGGATCGGCCGCAGCACGTCGTCGACGGTTCCCGGCACCAGCGTGGAACGAAACACGAAGGTGTGCGCGCGATCGATGCCGCGCAGCGCCGCGCCCATCTGCTCGGCAAGCCGCACGATCGCCGATTGGTCCTGGCTGCCGTTCGGCGCGGACGGCGTGCCGACACAGATCAGCGACAGTTCGCTATCGCGAATCGCCTTCGCCGCATCGGACGTCACGCCCACCCGGCCGCTGGCGACGACCTTGGCCATCAGCTCGACCATGCCCTCCTCGACGACGGGCGTCCTGCCGTCGGCGATCAATTGCAGCTTGGCGGGATCGACGTCCACACCGATTACGCGATGGCCCTCGCGCGCCAGGCAGGCGAGCGAGACCGCGCCGACGTAGCCGAGTCCGAAGATGCTGATGTTCATGAGGTTTGCGGATGAAGCTTTCGGTCGAGAGCGAACTGAGACAGACAGCCGTCGATGATCGCGTCCAGGCGCTTCATCGAGCTCGCCCAGGCATGGTGGGATAGCACGCGAGCGCGCCCGGCGGCAGCGAGTCGGGCGCGCTCGGCCGGATTTTCGAGCACGTGCAGGATTGCATCGCGATACTGCGATGGCGTTTCCGCCACCAGCAGATGTTCGCCGGCGACCGCATCCACGCCGCCGGCGGCGGCGCGGCTCGCCACGACCGGCACGCCCATCGCCATCGCCTCCAGAATCTTGTTCTGCGTGCCGCGCGCGATCGCCAGCGGCGCCACGGTCAGCGCCGAACGGGTGACGTACGGCTGCACCTTCGGCACGGAGCCCGTCACCGTCACGCCCGGCAGCTCGCCAAGCTTGCGCACGGCCGGCGAAGGATCGGCGCCGACGATCGCGAGCTTCACGTTGGGTCTGCGTTCGCGCAGCAGCGGCAGCACGTGCTCGCAGAACCAGAACATCGCGTGCTGGTTCGGGTAGTAGTCCATGCGGCCGATGAAGCAGATGGTGTCCGGGTCGTACGGCTCGGCCGCAGGCGCGAACGCTTGCGCGTCCACACCATTCGGGAACCAGTCGCTCGGCGTGTCGACCCCATAGCTCTTCAACGTCTCCCACTCGGCGCGCGTGGTCGCGGTGCAGAAATCGAAGCGGCGCGCCAGCCGTTTTTCCTCCGCCAGCAGCCGCTTGCCTTCCCACCAGTAGCCCCACGACAGCGGCCACGGCTTGTAGGCCACGTATTCGAGCCACTTCTGCGAATCCATGTCGCCGAAATCGAGGATCTTCGGCGTGTGGGTGACGTGCGCGACGTAGTGGGCGACCGACGAGCAATGCACGAAGAGCAGATCGAAGCGCCGCTCGCGCAGCAGCCGGCGGATCGTGCGCGCCAGCCGCGTGCTGTGAAAGTACGACGCCGACGCGGTGATCGGCGTCGGCAGCGTGGCGATCATCCGCAGCGTCTGCACGCGATCGTCGACGGTGGCGACGTGGTACTCGGCGCAGTAGGGCGCGATGCCCTTGCCTTCCTCCGCTTCCTCGGGCGAACGCGCGAGCGAACAGACGACGACCTCGTGCGACTGCGCGAGATGCCGGATCATGTTGAACGGCCGGATCTTGCCGCCGCGCTTCGGCGGATACGGGAAGCGGTGGCACACGTACAGGATCCTCACGCCACGGCCTCCTTCAGCTCCTCGGCCACGTCGGCGGAAGAGCGCCGATCCAGGTACACGCGGCACCAGATCTCCAGGTTCAACAGCGCGAGCAGCTTGTCGGTGCCGTCCACACGGTTGGCGCGATGATCTTCGATCAGCTTGGCGATCGGCTCGTAGTTCAGCAACTCACGCGCCTGCACGCTCTCGCGCGACAACGCGCCCGCCAGCATCTCGGACAGAGCACCCTTCATCCACGCGCCCATCGGGGCGCCGAAGCCGCGCTTGGTGCGATACAAGATTTCGTGCGGCAGCACGTCGGCGAGCGCCTTCTTCATCAGCGCCTTCAGTTCGGCGCCGCCGACCTTGACCGACGCCGGAATCTGCGCCGCGAGTTCGACCAGCTCGTGGTCGAGCAGCGGCACGCGGCACTCCAGCGAAGTGGCCATCGTCATCTTGTCGGTCAGCAGCAGCAGATCGTCCGGAAGCTGCGTATAGGCATCGACGGCGAACATGCGCGCGAGCGCGTCTTCTCCGTCGGCAGCTTCAAACGCGGCGGCGATCGCGTCAAAGCGCCGCGGCGGTGCCGCGCGCATCATCGCCGCCGCTTCGTCGGCGTCGAACACGCCGACATAGGCGCGGTAGCGCTCGGTGAACGGCAGTTCGGCGGACAAAAGAAAGTTCTTCGCCAGCCGCGCATAGTTCAGCCACTTGGAATGGCGGTCGCTCGGCAGGCGTTCCGCGAGCCGCGCAGCGCCGCGCTTCGCGACGCCCGGCAGCCAGTTGAGATACCGCATGTAGTGCTCGCCGAGATAGCGCCGGTAGCCGCCGAACAGCTCGTCGCCGCCCACGCCGGACAGGATCACCTTGACGTCGCGGCGCGCGAACTCAGCCACCAAATAGGTGGTCACGAACGCGCTGTCGGCGATCGGCTCGTCCATGTGCCAGAGCAGCTTCGGCAGCAGGTGCACGACATCCGGCCGCACGAGGATCTCGTGGTGGTCGGTCCTGAACTGTTGCGCGACCTGGCGCGCGTAATCGAGCTCGTTGTAGAAGCGCTCGGCCGCACCGCCGTCGAAACCGATCGAATAGGTCTTCACCGGCTCGCTGCTCGCACGCGCCATGAACGCGAGCACCGCGCTCGAATCGATGCCACCCGACAGAAATGCACCGATCGGCACGTCGGCGACCATCTGCATGCGCACCGATTCTTCGAGCCGCTCGCGCACGCGGCGTGCCCACTCCTCGGGCGGAACGCCGAGCGTCACGCGCGTCGGTGGCTGCCAGTAGGAGTCGATGCGCACGCCGGCGGGCGTCAGCTTCATGACCGACGCGATCGGCAGCTTGCGGATGCCGCGGAACATCGCGAGCGGTGCCGGCACATAACCCAGCTCGAGATACGCGGCCAGCGCTGCCGGATCGACCTCGGCGGTCACGCCGGGAACTTCCAGCAGCGCCTTCGCTTCCGAGGCGAAGACGACCCGGCGCCCGTCGTCGAGGTAGTAAATCGGCTTGATGCCGAGCCGGTCGCGCCCCACCAGCAACGTCTGCGCGCGCGCATCCCAGATCGCGAAGCCGAACATGCCGTTTAACCGCGCGACGAAACTCTCGCCCCATTGCGCGTACGCGTGCAGCACGACCTCGGTGTCGGAGTGCGTCTTGAAACGGCGGCCGAGCGCTTCCAGCTCGCGCCGCAGTTCGCGGAAGTTGTAGATCTCCCCGTTGCAGACGACGACCAGCGAGCCGTCCTCGTTGGCGATCGGCTGGTGGCCACCCGCCAGGTCGATGATCGACAGCCGCCGCATGCCAATCGCGCAGCGCCCGGCGGCGTATGCGCCTTCGTCGTCCGGGCCCCGGTGTACCGTGACGCGGCCCATCTTCGCCAGCCAATCGACGGGCGCGCGCGCGCCGTCGAGCTGATAGATGCCGTAGATGCCGCACATCGATGAGGTCAAGTAAAATTGGCAAGCCCGTCGGCAATCGGCGCGCGGGGGATCGCCGATTGTTCTGTCGCGGTTGGCGTTCTGCGTCCGCGAACACCGGTGTTGCGTCGATAGTCATCGTGGTCGGCTGAAGGCATCGCGCGCCAGTCGACAACTTCGATGTCGGCAAAGCCAGCGTCCCGGAACCAGCGGCTGACTTCCTCGGCGGAATGCCGGTACGCAAACTCGGGCGTGAAGCGATCCCTTGCGGCGTGCAGTGCCCGCTGGAAGTTGTACGGCTGAATCGAAGGATCGCGGTACCGACGGTACCGATTGAAGGCGAGATACGCGGTCGCCAATGGATACAGCAGGACGTTTGCGAGGGGGCCTGAGGCGCGACCCCGCAGCGTGCGCCGAACCGCTCGCTCCGCGACGAACAGTACGCGACGCAGGGCGTTGTCACCTATCGACTTCGGCCCGTAGACCCAAAGGTAGGTTGCGCCCCCGGGCGCGCAGAACTTTGCCAGCGCTTCAAACGCCTTCTCCGTTGAGTACGTATGGTGAAGCACCCCGCGCGAGTACACGGTCTCGAAGGATCCGTACTCGAAAGGTAGGCTAAATACCGAGGCCTGGACGAAGTGGAGAAACGGGTTGTCCTTGAATTTAACCGTGGCGCGTAGCGCCGCAAGGCTGAGGTCTACACCGATGGCATCGACGCCGAAATGCTTTTGTGCCATTTGAGTCGTGATGCCGAGACCGCAACCCAGTTCGAGAAAGCGGCCCTGCGATCCCGGACGGGGACGATAGGAACCGATCTCGGCAAGGAATCTTCGCTCGTGATCCGCATAGTCCATCTCCCAGATCACGCCGTCGTAGTCGTAAGCGAGCCATTCCGTCGAGAACGAGCTGAGCACGAACTGTTCTCCAGGTGCTGGTTGCGCGTTCGCAAAACGAACGGCTCGACCCAGCGCGCGCGCTTGCGGTTGCATACGATCCAGGAACTCCGCGTGCAGGCGCGTCGCGTACGGAAGAAGAACCGCGAGGCCGTCGAAGATCGGATAGTCGACGCCACAGGCTCGGCATTCAAGCACGCCGGCCTCGATGTAGATCGCAAAGTCCTCATCGAGAATGCTCCGTTTCTCAGCCGCCTGCAGATGTTCGCGTTCCAGTTCGACGCGACGCTGATCGAAGACATGCAAGCCGAGATGCCCGCGGCATAACGGGCACCGAACCGTTGAAGCAAACCTCTTCCACATAAAGCTATCTTTCCGCCGTATCGGCCCTTTGCATCGAGTGACCGCGCGCGAGCGCCGCCTCGTAAACCATCGCGTACCTCGCTACGCTCGCCGCCCAGGTCCTCTCCCGCTCCACGAAAGCCCGGGCGCGCTGCCTCACCAAGCGGCACCGATCGCTGCTTTCCAGAATTCGCTCGATCCGATCGACCAGGCCACCGACGCTCCCGGCGGGAAACAGGAATCCGGTTTCTCCGTCGCAGATCAGTTCACGATGGCCGCCGACATCCGAGGCAAGCAGCAAGCGGCCTTGTGCCATTGCCTCCAGCGGCTTTAGGGGCGTGACCAACTCCGTTACCCGCACGCGGTGCCGTGGATAAACGAGCAGATCAATCACACTGTAGTAGCGCTGCACTTCCCCATGAGGTACACGCCCGGCAAAGATCACACGCTTTGACAGGCCGTGGCGTTCCACAGCAGCACGCAATGCGGGCTCTGCCGGACCACCACCGACAAGAAGCAAGCGCAGCTCGAACCTGCGCGCGAGCCGTGCGAATCCTTCGATCAGCAGATCGAGCCCTTCATAGCCGTAGAACGATCCAATGAACCCCAGGACAGTTGCGTCCCCTAGACTAAGTTGTGCCTTCAATTCGGAATCCGGGGCGTCAATCACGCTGAACGATTGCGTGTCGACCCCGTTGGGGATCACCGTGAGCTTGCGCGCATCGATCCCTCGCCGCGCGATCTCGTCCCGAAGCCCGTTGCAGATGGTCGTCACTTGGTCGGAACAACGGATGGCAAAGGTCTCCAGCGCTCGAGACACTCTATAACGCAGGCTGTTACGGCCGGTAGTTCCATGATCGACCGCTCCGTCCTCCCACAAGGCGCGGATCTCGTAAACGACAGGCACGCTCCGGCGCCTCCCGACCCAAAGTGCCGGCAGCGCGTTTAGGACCGGAGAGTGAGCGTGCAGAATATCCGGCCGAGTTGCCTGGACCAGTTGATCGAGACGGCGCGCGGTCGCAAGCATTTCGGCGACGTACGTACCAAATCCAGGTAACTTGCTCAACAGCGAACGCGGCGCAAGCGTCGTGCGGTAGAAGCTCCACCCTTCGATATTCTCCTGTTCCGTCCCTGTTGCACCGTGGCGCGGTGTGGTCAGGTGCACCGTGTCCCAGCCGAGCGCGCGCTGCTCGCGCAGGATCGCGAGCGTGCGAAAGCTGTACCCGCTATGCAGCGGCAACGAGTGATCGAGGATGTGCAGGATGCGCATCGGCGCCGCGCCTCAATTCTCGGGGTTCCGCAGTACGTACACCGCCGTGGCGGTGAAAAACTCGCGCAGGTAGGGGACTCTCAAGAAGAACCAGGTCAGCCGGGCGAGCGAGGATGAGCGAAAACCCACCAGGCGTCGCGACTCTATCTTCAGGCCAGTCTGGCCGCACAGCTTTTCGAACCGCCGCATGGTCAAGCGATTGACGCCCGGCAGCACTTGCATCGAGCGCCACTTGTTGGGCCTCTTTTGGCCGGCTGTATCCAAATCCCAAATGCGAGGCTGGAAGTCTGGTGAGTCGTACACGCGCGCGCACGTCTCGATTAGCGTCCGATCGGAAAAAAAGACATGCGCCCACGGCACCGGCACCAGGCTTTCGATGTGAGGACCATATGGATGCCACCAGGGCACCCACCAAATCAATACTCGTCCTTGCGGTCGGAGTACACGTCTCCACTCACGAATGATTTCTTTGTAGGCCATAACGTGCTCCAGCACGTCAAAGCAAAGAATGACGTCTGCCGACTGCGTTGGCAACGGTATCCGAGTTTCGTCCTCCGCCAGAATGAAGCTAGGCCGCACGCCCGCGGGCATTTCACTCGCCAAGCGCACGGCCTGCTCGTAAAGCTCGCGCGCGAGCTCCACCCCAGTCACCGATGACGCCCCCATCTCAGCGGCCAGTCTGCTTAGTTCCCCTGTCCCGCAGCCAAAATCCACGACGTGCTTGCCGATGACGTCCTGCGCGGAAAAGAACCCACAGAACTGCTGCCGCAGAGCCTGCATGCGCCATTGCCGATACGCCCCGGTGTCGAAACTATGTTGGGTGTATCCCGCGTCGCCGAGCCTCCGTTTTCTGATGCGGTTCCTCGCAAGCCAAAAGCAGAGATCCGTGGCCAACGTCATTCTTCCCCCCTGGCTCAGCCCGCGCGCCTCGTCGACCATGCAGTCGGCTTCTCTTGATCGGCCGCGCAACCTCGCAGAAACGACTCGAAGACCATCAGCGACCAAAGTGGAGCGCTCCAATCCCTCATTCCGGCTTGATGCTGATCGACCATTCGTCGAAGCGCCTGAACGTCAAACAATCCGACGTCCGTCAAAACGCCGCCCAGCACCGCCTGGCGCACGCGCTCGCGCAGCGGGCCGCGGAACCAGCGCGCCAGCGGCACTGCGAAGCCCATCTTGGGCCGATAAAGCACCTCGTGCGGAAGCTGCGGCTCCTGCGATTTCTTCAGCAGGTATTTGCCTTCCTGCCCGCGCACCTTGAGCGACGACGGCAGCGAGGCCAACCATTCCACCAGCGGGTGATCCATCAGCGGCTCGCGCACCTCCAGCGAGTGGGCCATGCTGGCGCGGTCGACCTTGGTGTTGATGTCGCCGACCAGATAGGTCTTCAGGTCGAGGTACTGGACGAGCGCCAGAGGATCCTCGTGGTTCGCGCGCTGCGCATGGCGCTTGAACACTTCCACCGCGTTGTAGCCGCCGAGCTGCGCGCGCAGCGAGTTGGAGAAAAGCTGCCGCCGCGCCTCGTCGCGCAGGATCGATACGCTGTGGAAGTACGCTTCGACCGAGTCGCGCGCCAGCGACTGCAGCGTCGTCTTGGCGCGGAACACGCGCGGCGCCCAGTCCGCCTTCGGATACGCACGCCCGAGCAGCCCGAAGACGGGGCGACGCAAGGCGAGAGGCAGCGGCCGGCGCATCCGCTCTTCCATCAGGTGCAGCCGGTAACGGCGGTAGCCGCCGAAGTTCTCGTCGCCGCCGTCGCCCGACAGCGCCACCGTGACATGTGTGCGCGCGAGCTGACAGACGCGGTAAGTCGGAATCGCCGAGCTGTCGGCGTACGGCTCGTCGTAGACGCGCGCCAGCGTATCGATCAGGTCGAAGTCGTCGCTTTCGACCCGATCGACGAAGTGGCGGGTGCGATAGCGCTCGGCCACCATCTGCGCGTAGCGCGACTCGTCGAACGCCGGATCCGCGAACGAGATCGAGCAGGTATTGACCGGCGCATCGGACAATCCGGCCATCGTCGCCACCACGGCGCTCGAGTCCACACCGCCGGACAGGAACGCACCGAGCGGCACCTCGGAGATCATCCGCAACCTGACCGATTCGCGCAGTCGCTCCTGCAACTGCGCGCACGCCTCCTGTTGCGACAATCGGTTGTCCAGCGTGAAGGCGACGTCCCAGTACTCGACCGGCTCCGGCATCGCCGCGCCGCGCCGGACGGTGAGCGTGTGCGCGGGTGGCAATTTTCTCGCCCCCTTGAAAATCGTGCGCGGCTCCGGAACATAGCCGAGCGCGAAATACTCCTCGACCGCATACGGATCGATCTCGCGCGCCAGCCCCCCGTGCGCGAGCAGCGATTTCAGCTCCGAGCCGAACAGAAACTGTCCGTCGGGCAACAGCGCGTAGTGAAGCGGCTTGACGCCGAGCCGGTCGCGGGCGAGGAAAAGCGTCTCCCTGTTCCGATCCCAAAGCGCGAACGCGAACATGCCGCGGAAGCGCTTCACGCATTCGGCACCCCACGCTTCCCACGCGTGCACGATCACCTCGGTGTCACTGCGCGTGTGGAACACGTGGCCGAGCGCCGTGAGCTCGGGAATCAATTCCTGAAAGTTGTAGATCTCGCCGTTGAAGACGACCGCGACCGATCCGTCCTCGTTGAACAGCGGCTGCTGGCCGGTCGCCAGATCGATGATCGACAACCGCTTGTGGCCGAGCCCCAGTCCGGGCTCGATGTGGGTGCCGGTTTCGTCCGGGCCGCGATGGTGCTGGCTCTCGTTCATGCGCATCAGCACGGCCGCATCGATCGGCCGTCTGGCGCGAATGTCGAAGATACCGGTGATGCCGCACATGTTCGCGCTCCTCATCCCCCGGCCGCGCCTGGCGTCACCGCAGGTGCCGGCCGCACTCCGTGCGCCGCGAGCAGTCGCAAGTACAGGCTTTCGTAATCCGCGACCATGCGTTCCAGGCTGAACCGACGTTCGACGATCTGACGGCCGGCGCGACCGTAGGAAAGTGCCCGCTCCGGGTCGTCGAGCAACGCCAGCAGTTCACGGGCGAGCGCGTCCGGGTCCGCGCGCGGTACCAGCCGGCCAGCGGTGCCCTCTTCCATCAAGTCGGCGTTGGCGCCGACACGGGTGGCGATCACCGGAAGCCCCGTCGCCATCGCTTCGAGCAACGTGTTCGAGATCCCTTCACCAAGCGACGGCAGCACGAAGCAATCGAACCCGCGCAGCAGTTCGGCGACGTCGCCGCGTTCACCGGCGAACCACACCAGGCGTTCCGCTCCGGCCGCGCGCACGATCGCTTCCACTGCAGACCTAAGGGGTCCGTCGCCAACCAGCACCAGCCGGAGCCGCTGAGCGGCGGCAGTGCTGGCCTGCAGCGCGCTGACGAACGCGCGCGCGAGATTGGTCTGGTCCTTCACCGCTTCCAGGCGACCAACAGCGCCGACGACGAAAAGCGCCGGGTCGTTGAACGGCGAGCCCGCGATCGGTTCGCGCCGTTCGGCGCGCGGGCGGAAGCGCGCGCAGTCCACACCGTTGTAGATGTGCGCGACGCGCGCGGCGGGCACGCCGATGCGTTCGATCAGATATCGCTCGAGATCGTGCGACAACGCGATGTAGTGCTTCACGAAGGGGCGATAGAGCTTGCGTATGCGCTGGTACTTTCGGTTCCGACCATCAAGGTCGCTGTGCTCGCGGCCATGCTCTCCGTGGACACGCACCGGAACACCGGCGGCCCAGGCGGGGACCACCGCCTCCAGTGCCGCTAGGTTGCGCGTATGCACAATCGCCGGGCGCAGTTCGCGGAACAGCTTGTAGAGGCGCGGATAGAGCCGCACGCCATGGCCGGGCGGCTTGTTCAGAGCGGCCAGGACAACGTCCTCACGCTGCAGGCGCTGCGCGAACGCCCCGTTTACCTCGGTCAGCGCGATCACCGCATGGCGCCAGCGGTCGCGCGGCATGCGGTTGATCAGGTTGACCACGCCGTTTTCCAGTCCGCCGACCGCGAAGCGGAATACGACGTGCGCTATCAGCGGGCGCGGATCGTTCATCGGGCAGTCCCGTCCCGCGCACCGCGCAGCGCCTGTGCGATCGGCGCGTCCATCTCCGCAGCGAAGCGTGCGAGCAGCGCTCCGCTGTCCTTCCGTTCCGACGGCTGGGTGAACAGGAACACGGCCGCGGCATCCCCGCGGCCGCCCTGCAAGCGCGCCAGCGCCTGCAGCGCCTTGGCGACTGCGTCGCTCGCGGTCAGGCGGCCGTCGACCCAGTACCACCACAGCACATCGAAACGCCCGGCGGCGCCGCCGATCGTCGCGGTACGCGGCTTCAGCGTCTCGTTGTTGAACGTGACTGCGGTCCGGCCGCGCGCAATCTCTCGCCAGCGCGCGTCGTCGGGCGCCACCAGCAGATTGCCGGAGTTCACGAGTCCCTTCGCGCCGCGTTCGCCCGCGTAGTAGGCGATGTACACGAACACGCGCTCCCCGTCGCGCTCGAAGACCTGGCGCACCACTGCGCGCTGACCGGAAAAGTGCGGCTGCCACTCGAACGCGGCGTCGGCGGCGTGCCAGCCGTTCGCGCCTTCGATCGGCGGTACCC
>DATLZG010000407.1:0-2123 GCA_035574095.1 Burkholderiaceae bacterium
CTGGCGCCGCGCGGGCCGATCGCGACTTCGTCGCCGTCCATCATGCGGTGAAACGAGTCCGGCACCGCCGGCACCAACGACGGGAAATGCCGCTCGGCGCGCGCGCGCACCTTCTGCAAAATGGCCGGGTCGGTGACCCCATGGGCGCGGAAGTGATCGGCGGCGGCCGCGCCGCGTTCTTCGCCCGGCGCGGCGCTCAACATCTTGCCGAACGCGTACTCGCCCAGCGTCATCCACAGCGGCGCGCGCCAGCGCCGCTGGTCGCCGCCGGCGGCAAGCCACGCGCCGCAGCCCAGATGGTCCGGATGAAAGTGCGTGGCGATCACGCGCAGCAGCGGCCGGCCGGCGAACACCGTGTCGAACAGGCGCTCCCAGGCGGCGCGCGTGGCCTCGCTGGCGATGCCGCAGTCGATGGCGGTGAAGCCGGCCACGCCGTCGATCTCGTCGTCCAGCAGCCATAGGTTGATGTGGTCGAGCGCGAACGGCAACGGCATGCGCAGCCAATGCACGCCCGGGCGCAGTGTGATGACGGTGCCCGGCGGCGGCGGCTCCGACCAGGGGTAGACCAGTTCGTGTTCGCGCGGATTCATCGATCTGCCTTTCCCTCTGCCGAGCGGGAGAGGGGTGAGGGAGGAGGCGCTGCGGGGAATTGACGCGTACGTCAACCGCGGCGATTCTACGGGCATGCCGCGTCCGAAACCCGCCCCCGCGCCGAGCGCCGCCGCGACCGCGTTTTCGATCACCGAACTGGCGCGCGAGTTCGACATCACGCCGCGCGCGATCCGCTTCTACGAGAACCACGGCATTCTGGCGCCGGCGCGCGCCGCCGGCGGGCGCCGCATCTATTCGCCGCGCGACCGCACGCGGCTGAAGCTGACGCTGCGCGGCAAGCGGCTTGGATTGACGCTGGCGCAGATCCGCGAGCTGATCGACATGTACGAATCGCCGAAGGACGCCGTGCCGCAGGCGCGCAGGTTCCTGGCCGTCCTGCGGCAGCATCGCGCGACGCTGGAGCAGCAGCGCGAGGACATCGAAGTGACGCTGGAGGAGATCGCGCGGCACGAAGCCGAGTGCCGGCGCATCCTCGGCGCGGGCCGGAAAGCGGGGAGCTAAACGGCGGCGAGAGTTGCGGCCGCCTCCCGCACCGTGCGGCGTCGCGGCGCGGCGAGGGGCGGGCGCGGACGCAGGCACCAGTCGAGCGTCAGCTCCATGTATTCGTAGCTCTTCAGAACCGCCGCGTGCACGGCGTCGATCGCCGCCGCGGCCGGCGCGCAGCCGAGCAGCGTGGCGACGATCTCCAGCGCCTCCCACGGGTGCGTGTCGTCGTAATGCGCGTGCACGCGCAGCCATTTCATCGCCGCCTTGCGCGTCGCTTCCGGCAGCGAGCGCTCGTAGGTATCGACCGCGCATACCAGACAGGCCCATTCGCCGGTCGCACCTTCGACCGCATAGTTGGTGGCGGCGATCGCCACCGGCAGCGGGTCGCTGTCGCAGGTGTGCCAGCACCAGTGCGCCAGCGCATGCATCGGCGACGGCGCGTCGCCGCGTCGCAGGTCGTCGCGCGTCAGCCCGGCGGCGGCGGCCCAGTCGACCCAGTAATCGGCGTGTTTCTGCTCGACGCGCAGGTTCTGCATCAGGTAGCGGCGCGCCATGTCCTCGCCGCGCGAGCGGCCGTTGCGCACCTTGGTCAGGTTCTTCGCCATGAACTGCGGAAACAGTTCGATCGTCGGCCACACCCCGATCAGGAACCGGCGCAGCGCTTCCAGCGGCAGCTCGGCGTCGCGCATCAGCTGGAACACGTCGTGCTGCACGACCCGGGCCTTCGCCGCTGCGGTGTCCTCGACGATGTCCTGCAGCCAACCCGGATAGGAGGCCAGATCCTTCAACTCCCCGGTGCGGACGAACTCCCCGTGCATCGCTCCCCCGTCGCTTGCTGTGTGCGCGGCCAGTATATGAACGCCGCGGCGCGACGCGGCCTCACGCAAAAACGTGGCGATGAGAAAAAGCGACACACGCGCGCGCCGCGTTCCACTAGAACCTATCTCAGAATCCGCGGCGGCCGCGGCGGGGGTGCCTGGGGATGCAGCGCGAGGCGCGGCGAGGGGACCATTGGCGGCAGCCAA
>DATLZG010000408.1:0-4339 GCA_035574095.1 Burkholderiaceae bacterium
GACGAGGTCACCGGCACCGTCTCGTTCGGCAAGGACACCAAGGGCAAACAGCGCCTGATCATCACCGACCTGGACGGCAAAGAGCACGAGTTCCTGATCCCGAAGGACAAGCACGTGCTGGTGCACGATGGCCAGGTGGTCAACAAGGGCGAACTGATCGTCGACGGCCCGGCCGACCCGCACGACATCCTGCGTCTGCTCGGCATCGAGGCGCTGGCCCGCTACATCGTCGATGAGGTGCAGGACGTGTACCGGTTGCAGGGCGTGAAAATCAATGACAAGCACATCGAGGTGATCGTGCGCCAGATGCTGCGCCGGGTGCAGGTCGTGGACGCCGGCGATACGCCGTTCATCCCGGGCGAGCAGGTCGAGCGCTCCGAACTGCTGGACGAGAACGACAAGGCGATTGCCAAGGGCGGGCGGCCGGCGACTTACGAGAACATCCTGCTCGGGATCACCAAGGCGTCTCTGTCGACCGATTCGTTCATCTCGGCGGCTTCGTTCCAGGAGACGACGCGCGTGCTCACGGAGGCCGCCATCATGGGCAAGAAAGACGAGCTGCGCGGACTGAAGGAAAACGTGATCGTCGGCCGTCTGATCCCCGCTGGAACCGGCTTGGCGTATCACCGCGCGCGCAAGGAGAAGGAGGAACTCGAGGCTGCCGAGCGGGAGGCTCTGGCCGCGCTGGAAGCGGCCGGGCAGACGGAAGCCGCGACCGTGAGCGACGAGAACGAGGAAGGCCCAGAGACTTGATCGGACCGGCCGCTCGATGCCGAACGGCCGCCTGCCCCGGCGGCCGTTCCTTTTTCGGCGACCGCGCACAACAACAGCGCCAGCGCCCCATTTGAGTTGACAAGGTTCACGTTTTCGCGAGAAACTCGCGGGCTTCTCGGAGTCCGCCCGGACTCGACGCTCTTTGGACTGGGCCACGCGGTCACGCTCGTGGCCCGACCGTTCTGAAGGCGCCTCCGGCCGCCGCTTCCCGAGAAAGGACAACCGAAGACAGAGCGAACGCCCGGCTCCGCCGCGGCGTTCTGGCAGGTAGCAGGTAACGCCGAGCACAGCCGGATCAACGATGCCGACCATCAACCAACTCGTTCGCAAGCCGCGCGAAAGCGCAATCGTCAAGAGCAAGAGCCCGGCGCTGAAGGGCAGCCCGCAAAAGCGCGGCGTGTGCACCAAGGTGTACACGACGACGCCGAAAAAACCGAACTCGGCGTTGCGCAAGGTCGCCAAAGTGCGGCTGACCAACGGCTTCGAGGTGATTTCGTACATCGGCGGCGAAGGGCACAACCTGCAGGAGCACTCGGTCGTGCTGATCCGCGGCGGTCGCGTCAAGGATCTGCCGGGCGTGCGCTACCACATCGTGCGCGGCTCCCTCGATACCCAGGGCGTCAAGGACCGCAAGCAGGCGCGCTCGAAGTACGGCGCCAAGCGGCCGAAGGCCAGTTGATAGCGAACCAATAGACGATGCCGCGCGGAAGCGCGGCGCCGAGTAAGTCGCAGTCCGGTTCGATGGGACTGCAGTCGACTGAAGTCAGGAGAGTGAAAAATGCCGCGTCGTCGTGAAGTGCCGAAACGGGACATCCTGCCGGATCCCAAGTTCAACAGTCAGGACGTCACGAAGTTCATCAACGTGATCATGCTCGACGGCAAGAAGGCCGTCGCCGAGCGCATCGTGTACGGGGCGCTCGAGCAGATCGAGTCGAAGACCGGCAAGAACGCCCTCGAGGTGTTCACGCAGGCCCTGAGCAACGTCAAGCCGATGGTCGAAGTGAAAAGTCGCCGCGTGGGCGGCGCCAACTACCAGGTGCCGGTCGAAGTGCGTCCGGTGCGGCGCATGGCGCTGGCGATGCGCTGGCTGCGCGAGGCGGCCAAGAAGCGCGGCGAAAAGTCGATGCCGCTGCGACTGGCGGGGGAGTTGATGGACGCGGCCGAAGGGCGGGGCGGTGCGATGAAGAAGCGCGAGGAAGTGCACCGTATGGCGGAGGCGAACAAAGCCTTCGCACACTTCAGGTTTTGACCGTGGGGCGCTGTGCGCCCCACTCAACGAGGCTGGGTATGCCACGCAAGACACCGATCGAACGGTACCGCAACATCGGTATCTCGGCGCACATCGACGCCGGCAAGACGACGACCACCGAGCGGATCCTCTATTACACCGGGGTGAACCACAAGCTCGGCGAGGTGCACGACGGCACCGCGACGATGGACTGGATGGAGCAGGAACAGGAGCGTGGCATCACGATCACGTCGGCCGCGACGACCACGTTCTGGCGCGGCATGGACCTGTCGTACCCCGAGCACCGCATCAACATCATCGATACCCCGGGCCACGTCGACTTCACGATCGAGGTCGAGCGCAGCATGCGCGTGCTGGACGGCGCGTGCATGCTGTACTGCGCGGTCGGCGGCGTGCAGCCGCAGTCGGAGACCGTGTGGCGGCAGGCCAACAAGTACAAAGTGCCGCGGCTGGCGTTCGTCAACAAGATGGACCGCACCGGCGCGAACTTCTTCAAGGTCTACGACCAGATGCGCCTGCGGCTGAAGGCCAACCCGGTCCCGATCCAAGTGCCGATCGGCGCCGAGGAGAACTTCAAGGGTGTGGTCGACCTGGTGAAGATGAAGGCCATCTACTGGGACGAGGCCAGCCAGGGGATGAAGTTCGAATACCGCGACATCCCGTCCGATCTGGTCGATCTCTGCCAGGAGTGGCGCGAAAAGATGCTCGAGGCAGCCGCCGAGGCCAACGAGGAACTGATGAACAAGTACCTCGAGACCGGCACGCTGAGCGAAGCGGAGATCAAGCGCGCGCTGCGCATGCGCACGATCGCGCACGAGATCACGCCGATGCTGTGCGGGTCGGCGTTCAAGAACAAAGGCGTGCAGGCAATGCTGGACGCGGTGATCGAGTATCTGCCATCGCCGGTAGACATCCCGCCGGTTGCTGGCACCGACGGCGGCGACAAACCCGCGGTTCGTAAGGCGGACGACAACGAGAAGTTCGCGGCGCTGGCGTTCAAGATCATGACCGACCCGTACGTCGGTCAGCTGACGTTCTTGCGGGTCTACTCTGGGGTGCTGAACTCCGGCGACACCGTCTTCAACTCCGTCAAAGGACGCAAGGAGCGCATCGGCCGCCTGCTGCAGATGCATGCGAACGAGCGCGAGGAAATCAAGGAAGTGCGCGCCGGTGACATCGCCGCCGCGGTCGGCCTGAAGGACGTGACGACCGGCGACACATTGTGTGACCCGGACCACGTCATCACGCTCGAGCGCATGGAGTTCCCCGAGCCGGTGATCTCGCAAGCCGTGGAGCCAAAGACCAAGGCCGACCAGGAGAAGATGGGGATCGCGCTGCAACGCTTGGCACAGGAAGACCCGTCGTTCCGCGTGCATACCGACGAGGAGTCCGGTCAGACGATCATTTCCGGCATGGGCGAGCTGCACCTCGAGATCCTGGTCGATCGCATGAAGCGTGAGTTCGGCGTCGAGGCGTCGGTCGGCAAGCCGCAGGTCGCGTACCGCGAGACGATCCGCCGGGTCGTCGAGAACGCCGAAGGCAAGTTCATCAAGCAGTCGGGCGGGCGCGGCCAATACGGTCATGTGGTGCTGAAGCTCGAGCCGAATCCGGGCAAGGGCTTCGAGTTCGTCGACGCGATCAAGGGCGGGGTCGTGCCGCGCGAGTACATCCCGGCGGTGCAGAAGGGCATCGAAGAGACGCTGCGGGCCGGCGTGCTGGCCGGCTACCCGGTGGTCGACGTCAAGGTGACGCTGCACTTCGGTTCGTACCACGAAGTCGACTCGAACGAAAACGCGTTCAAGATGGCCGCGATCCTGTGCTGGCGCGACGCGGGTCTGAAAGGCGACCCGGTGCTGCTCGAGCCGATCATGGCGGTCGAGGTGGAGACACCGGAAGAAAAGATGGGCGACGTGATGGGAGATTTGTCGTCGCGGCGCGGCGTCATCCAGGGGATGGAGGACATCGCCGGCGGTGGCGGCAAGGCAATTCGGGCCGAGGTGCCGCTATCGGAGATGTTCGGCTACTCGACCACGCTGCGTTCGCTGACCCAAGGGCGGGCGACCTACACGATGGAGTTCAAGCACTACGCCGAAGCGCCGCGCAACGTCGCTGAAGCGGTGATCAACGCCAAGACCAAATAACGGAACAAGGTTCAACAACACGTTCTTTGAGGGACAAGCAAATGGCCAAAGGCAAATTTGAGCGGACCAAGCCGCACGTCAATGTTGGGACGATAGGGCATGTGGATCATGGGAAGACGACGCTGACGGCGGCGCTGACGCATGTTTTGGCGGCGCGGTATGGTGGGGAGGCGAA
>DATLZG010000409.1:0-8376 GCA_035574095.1 Burkholderiaceae bacterium
GCTTATCGGGCGATAGCCGCCGCCCGCGCTTCCCTAAGTTCAGTCCGCCGCGGCGGTGCCGATGACCCGTGCGTGGCGCTGGAGCTTTATTCGCCGGAGGCGACGTGAGATCGAAGACATCGGGTGCGGGACGGCCGGCAGCGCGCGGTTTCTCGCTGATCGAGCTGTTGGTGGTGATCGCCATCGTCGCGCTGTTGCTCGGTGTGGGTGTGCCGAACATGCAGAGCTACGTCGTTTCCAGCCGCCTCGCCGGCAGCGCGAACGACATGTACACGGCGTTGAATCTGGCGCGCAGCGAAGCGGTGCGGCGCCAGGCGCAAGTGACTCTCGCGCACAACGGCGCCGCCGGTTCGCGCGACTGGACCAGCGGCTGGACGATGTTCGTCGACGCCGATGGCGACGGCACGCTCGACGCCGGCGAGGAGGTGCTGCGCGTCGGTGCCGCACTGGACCCGCCGCTGACGCTGTTCGGCAGCGCCAACTTCGCCAACTTCATCGCGTTCGATGCGGCCGGCCGCCTGACCAACGCCGGCGGCGGCAGCTTCGTGCTGTGCCACGGCACCGCGCTGGTCGTCGACGGCGAGCCGCGCGCGCGCGCGGTGCTGGTCAACGGTTCCGGTCGCGTGCGCATGGCGCTGGATTCGAACGGCGACCGGATTCCGGAAACCGATACCGGCCCGGTACCCAACTGCAACAATTCGTGAGGCAAGCGATGCACGGCGCATTCCCAGGGCACGCGCGCCAGCGCGGCCTGTCGATGATCGAAGTTCTGGTGGCGATCGTGATCATCTCGCTCGGGCTGCTCGGCATGGCGGGGTTGCAGGCCGCCAGCCTGCGCGGCAGCCAGAGCGCCTTTTATCGCGCGCAGGCCGCACAACTGGCCAACGACATGGCCGAGCGCATGCGCGCCAACCTCGGCCAGGCCACCGCGTACGCGCTGACTCTCGCCGCCAGCGCGCCGAGCTGCGGGGGCATTTGCGCGGCCGACATCAACGACTGGCTGGCGCGGCTGCGCACGTTGCCCGCCGGTGACGGCGCGATCGCGGTCGATACCGCCAACGAGACCGTGACGATCACCGTGCAGTGGGACGACTCGCGCGGCGGCGGCGGCACGGCCTCGACGCTCACCCTGGTCACGCGCCTATGGAACAACGACCGATGAAATCGATCACTCCGCTGGCCAACGCCCGCCGCGCACAACGCGGCCTGTCGCTGATCGAGCTGATGATCAGCATCACGATCGGCCTGATCGTGTTGGGCGCGCTGACTTACATCTTCGTCGGCTCGCGCGGCGCGTATCGCGTCAATGAGAACCTCGCGCGGGTGCAGGAAGCGGGCCGCTTCGCGCTCGACTACATCGCGCAGGACCTGCGCATGACCAGCTTCGCCGGCTGCCGCTCGCGCAGCCTCAACGTCGCCGACGGCACCTTCGCCAACGTCACCAACCCGGCGGTGGCGTTCAACGGCGCCGGCGACGGCGTGGTCGGCTTCGAAGACGGTGCCGGCTGGACCAACCCGACGTCGATCGCCCGCGCTGCGGGCGACGTGCTGACGATCCGTCGCGCGGCCGGAATGACGGTGCGGTTGACCGCGAACTCGGATCCGATCGCGCGCCGGGTCACGATCGAACACAACGGCGCCGGCATCCGCAACGGCGACATCGTGGTGCTCGCCAACTGCGAGCGCGCGCTGATGTTTCGCGTCACCAACAACCCGGTGACCACCGGCATCGGAAATTTCCCAACCACGCTCGAGTACGCCACGACCGGCGCCGGCGTGGGCGGCACCGACGGCAACGCGGCCACCGTGCCAAGCGACGTGTTCACGCCGGACTCGCGCGCGCAGGTGATGCGCTTCGTCGAAACGCAGTACTTCGTCGGCACCAACCCGGCCGGCCGCCGTGCGCTGTATCGAGTCGCGGGCGGTGCGGCCGAAGAACTGGTCGACGGCATCGAAGACCTCGACATCCTGTACGGAGTCGACACCAGCCTGCCGGAACCGGACGGCATTGCCGACAACTACGTTCGCGCGGATGCGGTGGCCAACTGGGCCCAGGTGGTGAGCGTGCGCATCAGCGCGCTTGCGGTGGGTGCCGACGCCAACGTCGCCACCGGCGCGCAGACCTATGCGTTCCGCGACACCAATGGCGACGGGCTGCCGGAGACGCAAACGGCACCGGATCGGCGGCTGCGCCAGGTGTTCACAGGCACCGTCGCGCTGCGTAACCGCATGCTGTAGAGGAAACGATGGACATGCGACGTGAAATGGGACCAGCCGTCCGCCAGCGCGGCACCGTACTGGTCGTCGGGCTGATCTTTCTCGCGATGCTGAGCCTGCTCGGCGTGGCCGCGTATTCGATGGCCACGCAGGAGGAGCGCATGTCGGGCAACGCGCGCGAACGGCTGCGCGCGTTCGAGGCTGCCGAGGGCTCGCTGCGCGACTGCGAATCGATCCTGACCAGCGCCGGCGGGCTGCCGGCCTTCGACGGTACCGGCGGTGCCTACACCGCGGAGCCGGCCAACCAGCCGCAACGATTCGAGACGATCGACTGGCACAACGACGCCGCCGTACGCGTCATGCCGGCGGCGATCGCCGACGTGGCGGTGCAGCCGCGCTGCATCATCGAGCGCGTCGGCGACATCGAAGTGCGGCCCGAAGTCGGCACGCTGCGCCCGCGCGAAACGCTGACCGTGTATCGCGTCACCGCGGTCGGCTTTGGCGCCAACGCGACGACGACCGCGCAAGTACAGACCACGTATGTCCGTCCTTGAGCGCAACAACGTGCGCACCATGGAGAAAGTGATGATCGATGCATCCAGCTATGTCTCCACCGCGCGCCGCCTGACCGCGGCAGTGGCGTTGTCCGCCATGCTGCACGCGCAGACCGCAGCGGCGTTCACGATCTCGAACAGTCCGCCGTTTCTGCCGACGCCGCTGCCGCCGAACATCATCGTGACGCTGGACGATTCGGGCTCCATGCGCTGGGCCTATGCGCCGGACGCACTGTGCTCGACGCACTCGACGCGGCGCGCGAAGTCGGCGGACTTCAACCCCATTTACTACAACCCGCGTGTGCGCTATGACCCGCCGGTCACCGCCGCCGGCACGCCGCTGACGACCTCGTTCACCCAGGCATGGGTCAACGGGTTCGACACCAGTCGCGGCTGGCGCGACCTGTCGACGAACTACCAGGTGACGTGGGCTTACGACCCGTCGACGACCGGCGCCACCACGGACTTCAATCTGTGCGGCAGCAGTGCGACGACGAACAACTTTGCCGAGAATCCGGCGCAGGAGTACAACACCCCGCTGACCGGCGATCAGCGGCGCGCCGGCGTCGCGGCGTACTACTACGTGTACGAACCGCTGCTGACGCTGTGCTCGCCGGCCACCAAGGACAACGACGCCTGCTATACGCGACGCATTGTCTCCGCCGTTTCAGGACTCGGGACTGTCGATCTAAACGGGGACGGCCTGCTCAACTCGCTCGATCTGGATGAGCGCCAGAATTTCGCCAACTGGTATTCGTTTTATCGGACCCGGAACTTGCTGACGGCGTCGGCGGCGACCAAGGCCTTCCAGACTCTGCCCAGCGACACGCGCCTCGGGTGGCAGGCGCTGAACAGCTGCAACGCCTCATTCACCGGCAGCCTGAACTGCAAAGGCTGGGGAATGAGCAGCAACGTCAACAACCGCATCAGTCGTCTCGATCGCGTCGTCGCGAGCCCGACGACCCACAAAGATGCCTTGTACAGTTGGCTGTTCCGGCTTCCCGCCAGTGGCGGCACCCCGCTGCGCGGAGCGATGCAACGTGCCGGCGAGTACTACCGCAGCAGCACCGCTTCCAATGGGACGAACACGCCGTATGCAGAGGATCCGCAGGTTCTCGCCGGGCGCGAATTCTCGTGCCGGCCGAACTTCCACATCCTGATGACCGACGGCGTCTGGAACGAAAGCGACGGCAGTTTTTGCAGCGGAAGCACTTGCGGCAACGTCGACGGAACCAGCCGCACGCTACCGGACGGCAAGACGTATGCGCCGCGGGCGCCCTACCGCGACGGCCGCTCGGCGCTCGGGCTCAGCCCGGGCGATAACAGCAATAGCTTGGCCGACGTCGCCTTCCATTACTGGGCGACCGACCTGCGGCCCGGGGCGGGTGGGCTTGCGAACAACCTGATTCCGTACCGGGTCGATCGTCAGGGCACTGAGGACCAGCAGTACTGGAATCCGAAGAACGACCCGGCGACATGGCAGCACATGGTCAACTTCGTGGTCGGCCTCGGTCTGCGAAGCACCTTGAATGTCACCGGCGCGGAATGGGGCGGCAGCACGTTCGCCGGCAGCGGGTACGCGAATCTCGCTGCGGGGACCGTCGCTTGGCCGCCAACGGGCAGCAACACTTCGCCCGGCAATGTATACGACCTCTGGCATGCGGCGATCAACAGCCGCGGCCTGGCCTTCAACGCCGAGAATCCGACCGAGCTGGGCAGCGCGTTGCGCACTGCGCTGAATCGCATCCTCGAACGCGAGAGCGCCGCCGCCGCACTCGCCACCAACTCCACCCGCCTGACCACCGACACGATGCTGTTCCAGGCACGGTTCAACAGCGGCGACTGGACCGGCAAGCTCACCGCGTATCGCATCAACTCGGATGGGACGTTGGGAACCCAAGTCTGGGAGGCCACCGACAGCGGCAAGATCCCCTCGCATTCCGCCCGCAACATCTACACCTGGAGCGGAACCGCCGGCATCGGCTTTACCGAGTCGGAGCTGACGTCAGCGGGTTTGTGGTCGCACATCAACTCCGCCAGCCTGCTCGCCTATCTGCGCGGGGATGCGAGCAACGAAGAGCGCAACGGCGGCACCTACCGCAACCGCAGTTTGCCGCTGGGCGACATCATCAACTCGGATCCCGCCTATGTGGGTAGCGAGAACTTCGGATACGCATCGTTCGATAACTCGTATCGAACGTTCCTGACGTCTAAACAAAGCCGGCGCAAGATGCTGTACGTCGGCGGCAACGACGGCATGTTGCATGCGTTCGATGCGCTGACAGGGGAAGAGCGCTTTGCGTACGTGCCGCGTGCAGTAATCCCGAACCTGGCGCAGCTCGCCTCCACCGCTTACGCCCATCGGTATTACGTCGATGGTTCGCCGGCGGCCTATGACGCGCACTTCGGCGGCGGCTGGAAGACCGTGCTGACCGGAACGACCGGCGCCGGCGGCAAGTCCGTGTTCGCGCTGGACGTGACCGACCCGGACGCGTTCGGAACGAACAAAGTGCTGTGGGAGATCAACGACACGACGCCGTATCAGGCCGGCGACGCCGCCGATCCGCAGTATGCGAATCGCCTCGGCTACACAATCGGCAGCGCAGCGGTTTTCAAAGCCAACAACGGCGAATGGGTGGCGGCCTTCGGCAACGGCTACAACAGCCTTTCAAACGAGGCGTCTCTTTACATCGTGCGCGCCAGCGACGGCCGGCTGATCAAGCGCATCGACACGCTGGCGGGCAGCTCGACGTACCCGAACGGGTTGGGCTCGCCCACGCCGTATGACGCCAACGGCGACGACGTGTACGACTACATCTACGCCACCGACATGCTGGGCAACGTTTGGAAGTTCGATCTGAGCGGGGCCAGTTCGACTTCGTGGGGCGTAGCGTACTGGAACGGCAGCAACCCCGCCCCGTTGTTCACTGCGCGCAGCCCGAGCACAGGCAACCCGCCACAACCGCTGCAAGCGCGCGTCGAGCTGGCACGGCCGCCGGTGGGCGTCAGCGGCGTGATTGTCTTGGTCGGCACTGGGCGGTACTTCGCTACCGAAGACAGAACGGACACGACGCGCCAGACGTTCTACGGCATCCTGGACAACGGCACGCGCGTGACGACCACCGACCGCAGCCAGCTCGTACAGCAGGCGATCGGAACCACGACGATCAGTCTGCGTGGCGTCAACACGACCGTGCGTACCGTGACCACGAACTCCGTGGATTGGGCGACCAAGCGCGGCTGGTACATGGATCTGCCGTCCAGCGGCGAGCGCGTGATCGGACCCGCGGTGGTGCGCGCCGGGCGCGTGATCTTTACGACCGTGGTGCCGTCCGACGATCCGTGCGAGTTCGGCGGTACCGGCTGGCTGATGGAGGTGTCGGCGACCACCGGCGCGCGACTGCCCTACTCGGTGTTCGACACCAACGGCGACGGCTTGGTCAACGACGCCGATAGCGCGGTCACCAGCGGCGTGCCGCTGTCGGTCGGCCTCGTCAAGCAGCCGCAGGTGATGGAGGGCAGCCCGACCGCGATCAAGGCGATGAGCGGCACCTCCGGCAACATCCAGATCGAGCGCAACCGCACGTTTACGCGGCTTGGCCGCGACTCCTGGCGCGAGGTGACGCGATGAAACGAGGACAAGCCCACCGCGCGCGCGGGTTCACGCTGACCGAGCTGATGATCGCGGTCGTCGTGCTGAGCATCCTGGCCGCGATCGCGATTCCCAATTACACCGCGTACGTGAACCGGTCGAAGCGCGCCGCCGCCAAAGCGGTACTGCTCGACGTCGCCAACCAGCTCGAGCGCAATTTCACGACCAACGGCTGCTACAACAAGACCACGGTCGCGGTGTGCCAGTCGCAGGCCGCCGGCAGCAACTTCGCGTTGCCGACCACGTTGGCCCCGTCGGAGGGTCGCGCCAGCTACGTGATCACGGTTGCCTTCGGCGGCGCCGCCGGCCAGCAATACACGCTGACCGCCACGCCTTGCGGCACGGCCGGCACATGCCCGGCCGGCAGCGACAACTTCACCGACGCCGAATGCGGCGCGCTGACGCTGACGCAGGCTGGCGCGCGCGGCATCACCGGCACCGGCACGGTCGCGAACTGCTGGCAGCGATAAACCTGCCGCGCGCCCCCCGACCGACGGTCGGCCCCCGGCGGGCTATGCTTTGCGCATGACCGCCGAACGAACCCCGCCGCAGCCCACCGAAATCACGCTGCACCCCCACTCGCGGGTGCTCGAAATCGCCTTCGCCGACGGCAAGGTATTCAGGCTGCCGTTCGAGTTCTTGCGCGTGTACTCGCCTTCGGCCGAAGTAAAGGGACATGGCCCGGGCGAGGAAACGCTGCAGGTCGGCAAGCGCGACGTGACGATCGAACGGCTGGAGCCCGTCGGTTACTACGCGGTGCAGCCGTTCTTCTCCGACGGGCACTCAAGCGGCATCTACTCCTGGTCGTACCTGTACGAGCTGGGCGAGAATCAGCAAGCGCTCTGGGCCGACTATCTGCGGCGGCTGCAGGAAGCCGGCGCGAGCCGCGACCCCGCCGATCCGCGCAACGCCGCATTCGCCGCCGCGGGCGCCCCGGCTTGCGGAAAGCATTGAAAGATTGCGGCGCATGCCGGCGACGTCCGACTCTTCCCCCCCGACTTCCGACTCCAGGCGCACGACCGACTTCGGATTCCAGCAGGTCGACGAACAGGAGAAGGCGCGCCGCGTGGCCGGCGTGTTCGAGTCGGTCGCCTCCAAGTACGACCTGATGAACGACCTGATGTCGGCCGGCCTGCACCGGCTGTGGAAGGCGTTCACCGTGCGCCAGGCCGACGTGCGCCCCGGCATGCGCGTGCTCGACATCGCCGGCGGCACCGGCGATCTCGCCCTTGCCTTCGCGCGCCGGGCCGGCCCGACCGGGCAGGTATGGCTGACCGACATCAACAGCGCGATGTTGCGCGAAGGCCGCAACCGCATGCTCGACGCCGGCCTGATCCTGCCGGTGGCGCAGTGCGACGCCGAAGCGCTGCCTTTTCCGAGCGATTATTTCGACGTGGTCACGGTGGCCTTCGGCCTGCGCAACATGACGCACAAGGACGCCGCGCTGGCCGAGATGCATCGCGTGCTGCGTCCGGGCGGACGTTTGTTGGTGTTGGAGTTTTCCCGGGTATGGGCGCCGCTCGCCCCCCTCTACGATGCGTACTCGTTCAACGTGTTGCCGTGGTTGGGCAAGCGTTTCGCGGAAGATGCCGACAGCTATCGCTATCTGGCCGAGTCGATCCGCGTGTTTCCGCCGCCGGAAGAACTCGCGGCCATGATGGAACGCGCGGGGTTCGAAGGCGTCGAATGGTTCAGGCTGGCGGCGGGCATCTGCGCGCTGCACGTCGGACGAAAGTACTGACACGGGAAGGAAAGAGAATGAAACGGTTTCTCGCCACTGCGTTGATCGGCGTGTTCGCCGCGGCCTTCGCGATCGAAGACGCGGAAGCGCAACGCCGCCTCGGGGGCGGTCGCAACATCGGCAAACAATCGCCACAGGTTCAGCAGCGGCAAGCCACACCGCAACAACAGCAGCAGACGCCGGCGCAGCAGGCCGCACCGGCGCAGCAGCCG
>DATLZG010000410.1:0-3318 GCA_035574095.1 Burkholderiaceae bacterium
GCACCGTTTCGCGCCGCCGCGCGTTCAGGCGCTGCAGGTGGTCCTCGGCGACGCGCAGGATCGAATCGATCATCGACATAAAGCCGACGTGCGCCTCGTGCTGCAGGCATACCACGTCGGCGTCCGCCTCCGCGGCTGCGCCGACGTCGGCGACGTTTGTCGCGTCGGCCAGCGGAATCGTGCCCGGCGGCAGCAGCCGCTGCGGCTGCAGCTTCTCGCAGCCCAGGCTCACCACCATCAGCTCGTTGCCGAAGTTCGGATTGCGCGTCAGGTTGCGCAGCGTGCGTATCGGGATGTCGGCATCGGGCGCGTCGATCGCCACGCCGCAGCCGTAGGTGTGATCGAGCGCGACCACGTCGTCGACGTTCGGATACTTGGGCAGCAGCTCGCGCCGGATGCGCTCGACCGCGTAGGCGACCACGCCGGCCACGCACTGTACGGTGGTGGTGATGGCGAGGATGTTGCGGGTGCCGACCGAGCCGTCGTCGTTGCGGTAGCCCTCGAACGTGTAGCCGGTCAGCGATTCGAGCGGCGCCGCCGGTGCCGTGGCCAACGGCAAGCCGTCCAGCGCGCGCGCGGCGGGCAGCTCCAGCAGCCGCTCGTGCACCCAACTGCCGGCGGCGATCGCGCGCAGCGCGCGGCCGATCGTCACGCCGTAGCGGCGCACCGGCTCGCCGGCGGCCAGATCGACCAGCGCCACCTTGTGCCCTTGCGGTACGCGCTCCACCAGCGTCAAGCCGCACGGGAAGCGCGCGCCGGCCGGCAGCCCGCCGTCGTTGGCGACGATCGCGACGTTGTCGCGCTCGTGCATCTTGATGTAAAGGGGCTGCATCGCGCGCGCTCGGCCGGCGTCAATCGGCGGTGATCTTGCCGCGCTCGATCACCTGCTTCCAGCGGGCCAGCTCCTGGTTCAGGAACTGCGCGAACTGCTCCGGCGTGCTGCCCACCAGCTCGAAGCCCTGCCCGGTCAGCTTCGGCGCCACCTCGCCATCGTTGAGTGCCGCCACGAAGGCTGCGTGCAGCTTGTCGCGCACGTTCTTCGGCAGGCCCTTCGGCGCCGCCGCCGCCTGCCACGAATACACCACCAAGTCCTGCACCCCGGCCTCGACAAGGGTCGGCACTTCCGGCAGCGCGGCGGCCCGCCGCTCGCCGGTGACCGCCAGCGCCTTCAGCTTGCCGGCTTTCACGTGCGCGATCACGGCGTTCAGGTTCTGGAACGACGCCAGCGCGTGCCCGGCCAGCAGGTCGGAAATCGCCGGTCCGCCGCCCTTGTACGGCACGTGCACGCCGCTGGTGCCGGTGCGTTGCCAGAACAGCGCCGCGGTCAGGTGGTCCGAGGAGCCGGCGCCGGAAGAGGCGAACGAGACCTTGTCCGGGTTCTTCTTCAGGTACTCGACGAACTCCGCCACCGTGTTGGCGGGAACGCTCGGATGCACGACCAGCAGGTTCGGCGCCCGCACCAGGACGGTCAGGAGGTCGAAATCCTTGGCCGGGTCGTACTGCAGATTCTTCTGCAGGAACGGATTGGTCGCGTACACGCCGATCGAGGCCACCAGCACCGTGTAACCGTCGGCGGCGGCACGCTTGACCCGGGTGGCGCCGATCGCGCCGGTGGCACCGGCGACGTTCTCGATCACAATCGGCTGGCCCAGGCTGACGCTCATTTTCTGGCCCACCGCGCGCGCGATCGCGTCGCTGGAGCCGCCCGGCGGGAACGGCACGATGAAGGTGATCGGCCGCTCCGGATAAGCGGCCGCCGGCGGCGCACCGGCGCCCAGCGCCAGCGCCGCGGCCAAAGTGGCGAGGATGCGTTTCATCTCTGTCTCCCTCCGTGGTGAAGAACGGCGCTCGCCAACATAGGCAAGGGCCACGATTCAGTCCAATTCGGAAATGATTCGCTCGCGATACGGCGATCGAATCGTTGCACGGCCGACCCACGCAGGCCGCGGGCGCGGCGTGCCGCCTGCGCGCGCCATGACGGGCGCCCGCCGGCGATGGTCAGGCTTACGGCTGCGCGCCGCATTCGGCCCGCTCGCGCGTCAGTTGCCGCGCGCGTTCGCTCAACGTCAGCCCCAGCCCCGGCCGCGCCGGCACTCGCATGCGGCCGTCGGCGATCTCGAGCCGCTCGTTGAACAGCGGCTCGAGCCAGTCGAAATGCTCGACCCAGGTCTCGGTCGGATAGGCCGCGGCCAGGTGAACGTGCAGCTCCATCGCGAAGTGCGGCGCCAGCGCCAGATGCGCCGCTTCCGCCTGCGCGGCCACCTTCAGAAACGGCGTGATGCCGCCGATGCGCGGCGCATCCGGCATCAGCACGTCGGCGGCGCGCTGGCGGATCAGCTCGGCGTGCTCGGCGGCGCTCGCCAGCATCTCGCCGGTGGCGATCGGCGTGTCGAAGCGCGCCGCCAGCGCCGCATGGCCTTCGTGATCGTAGGCATCGAGCGGCTCCTCGATCCACACCAGCCCGAACGGCTCGAGCCGTGCGCACATGCGCTGTGCGGTGGCGCGATCCCATTGCTGGTTGGCGTCGACCATCAGCGGCGCGTCGTCGCCGAGCTTCTTGCGCACGGCCTCGACGCGCCGCAGATCGGCGCGCCAGTCGGGCTGGCCGACCTTCAGCTTGATGCCGCCGACGCCCCGCGCGCGCGCCGCCGCCGCGTTGTCCAGAAGCTGTTCGAGCGGCGTGTGCAGAAAGCCGCCCGAGGTGTTGTAGCAGGCGACCGCGTCGCGGTGGGCGCCGAGCAGCTTGGCCAGCGGCAAGCCCGCGCGCTTGGCCTTCAGGTCGTACAGCGCGACGTCGAAGGCCGCGATCGCCTGCACCGCCAGCCCGCTGCGGCCGACCGAGGCGCCGGCCCAGACGAGCTTGCTCCACAGGCGGCCGATGTCGTTCGGATCCTCGCCGAGCAGCGCCGGCGCCAGCTCCTTGGCGTGGGCGAATTGCGCCGGCCCGCCGGCGCGCTTCGCATAGCTGAAGCCCAGGCCCTTGTGGCCGTCCGCGGTGCGGATCTCCGCGAACAGCAGCGCCACTTCGGTCATCGGCTTCTGGCGGCCGGTCAGCACCTTGGCGTCGCTGACCGGTGTCGCGAGCGGCAAGTAACACGATGAAACCCGCACCCACGCAATGCGGTCGGCGGCCATGCTCACCCCGGTCTCCTGCGGCAACGATCTGGCGCGCAAGGTAAGCGGCGCCGCCGATTCGGTCCAATTCATAATTCGTTGGCGATCGATTTGGAGTCCGAATCGATGGAGCTGCGCAAGCTGCGCTATTTCGTCGTGCTGGCCGAGGAACTGCACTTCGGCCGCGCCGCCGCGCGCCTGCAC
>DATLZG010000411.1:0-5018 GCA_035574095.1 Burkholderiaceae bacterium
CGCCACAGGCGCGCGCCGAGGGGCTCCAGCCGCGCCAGAAGCGTGCGCGGCCCGAACATCGACGCGCCAATGGCCAGCAGCATCGTCGCGCCGACCGCCAACAGCAGCACTTGTAACGGCAGCACGCGGGCGGCGAACAACGCGGCGCCCGCGGCGCCGGCCAGCGCCCCGGCCAGCGCGTAGCTGGTCAGACGGCCGCCGTGGTAGCCGAGCGAGAGCTGCGCGGCGCTCACCTGCGGCGCGCGCTTCGATTGCAGCGCGCCGACGAACCCACCGCACATGCCGGCGCAGTGCACGCCGCCCAGCAACGCCAGCAGGAAGGCCGCGGAGACTTGCGCGGTCAAGGCGTCGAGCATCGGGCGTGCCGGTCAGACGATGCGGGAGTAGCGGCGCAGGCGCTGGTCGTGCTGCAGATAGCGGTCGAAGACCATCGCGATCGCGCGCACCAGCAGCTTACCTTTCGGCGTCACCGTGATCCATTCGCCGTTCAGCTCCACCAGCCCGGCGTCGGCGAACTCGCGCAGCGCCTCCAGTTCGCGGCGGAAGTACTGGTCGAACTTCAGCAGATGCGCGGTCTCGATCGCCTCCTTGCTGACGACGAAGTGGCACATCAACGCCATGATCACGGCGCGCCGCACCAGATCGTCGAAGTCGAGCAGCACGCCGCGCGCGGTCGGCAGCATGCCGTTGCGCAGTCGGTCGTAGTACTCGGCCAGTTCGCGTACGTTCTGCGCGTAAGTCGGGCCGACCTTGCTGATCGCCGACACCCCGAGCCCGAGCAGGTCGCAATCGGGGCGCGTCGAGTAGCCCTGGAAATTGCGGTGCAGCCGGCCGAGCGCCTGCGCGCGCGCCAGATCGTCGCCGGCTTTGGCGAAATGATCCATGCCGATGTAGCGATAGCCGGCTTCGGTCAGGCGCGTGATCGCATCCAGCATGATGCCCATCTTTTCCTGCGCGGTCGGCAGCTCCGCGGCCGCGATGCGCCGCTGCGGCTTGAAGCGCTCCGGCAGATGGGCGTAGTTGTACAGCGCGATGCGCTCGGGGCTGAGCACCAGCACTTTGTCCAGCGTACGCGCGAACGTCGCGCGCGACTGCTGCGGCAGGCCGTAGATCAGATCGAGGTTCACCGACCTGAAACCGGCGGCGCGCGCAGCGTCGATCGTCGCCTGCGTCGTCTCGAAGCTCTGCAGCCGGTTCACCGCCCGCTGCACCGCCGGGTCGAAGTCCTGCACGCCGACCGACATGCGGTTGAACCCCAACTCGGCCAACGTGCGCACTTTGTCCGGGCCGCAGGTGCGCGGATCGATCTCGATGCTGAATTCGCCGCGCTTGGCGTCGGCGGCGTTCAGCTCGAAGCGCTCGCCCAGCATCGCCATCACTCGCTGCAATTCCTCGGCGGTGAGGAACGTCGGCGTGCCGCCACCGAGATGCAGTTGCTCGACGCGGCGCGATCCCTGCAGCCGCTCGCTGACCAGGTCCGCTTCGAGCGCCAGCGCCTGCAGGTACTCGGCGGCGCGGCCGTGGTCCTTGGTGATCACCTTGTTGCACGCGCAGTAGTAGCAGACCGTGCTGCAGAACGGGATGTGCACGTACAGCGACAGCGGCGCGCCGGCCGCGGCGTCGCGCTTGCCGAGCCACTGCGTGAACGCCTGCGCATCGAACGCTTCGACGAAGCGGTCGGCCGTCGGATACGACGTGTAGCGCGGACCGGGAATGTCGAAGCGGCGCAGCAGTTCCGGGTCCGGCAGCACGACGTCGGGGCGGGTTTCGGTATGCATGATGAATTTCGCAATCGCGCGATCGACAGAGCGGTGAACGACCGCGCGCGTGTATTATTCGCGGCCTTGCGTCGGCCGGCTTGATGCGGGTCAACCGCAGTCTCCCGATGAACGCGCCCACTTTCTCGCTTTCGCGCTTCAAGGTCGCTTGCGCGAACTGCAACCTGCGCGAACTGTGCCTGCCGGTGGGCATGTCGCTCGCCGAGCTGGAAAAAGTCGAGGAACTGGTAGCGACGCGGCGCAAGATCCGCCGCGGCGAGACCTTGTTCCGCGCCGGCGACCGCTTCGATGCGCTGTACGCGGTGCGGCTGGGGTTCCTCAAGAGCACCGTGGTGTCGGCCGACGGCCGCGAGCAGGTGACCGGTTTTCACATGGCGGGTGAGCTGGTCGGCTTGGACGGGATCAGCAACGAGACCCACTCCTGCGACACCGTGGCGCTGGAAGACACCGAGGTGTGCGTGATTCCGTACCAGCGGCTCGAGGAGGTGGCGACTGCGGTGCCGGTGCTGCGCCACCACTTTCACAAGGTGATGAGCCGTGAGATCGTGCGCGAGCACGGCGTGATGCTGCTGCTGGGAAGCATGCACGCCGAAGAGCGGCTGGCGGCGTTTCTGCTGAACCTGTCGCAGCGCTTCGAGGCGCGCGGCTACTCGCGCACCGAGTTCGTGCTGCGCATGACGCGCGCCGAGATCGGCAGCTTCCTCGGCCTGAAACTCGAAACGGTCAGCCGCGTGCTGTCGCGCTTCGCTCAAGACGGGCTGATCGAGGTCAACCAGAAGCACGTGCGCATCCTGAACAGCGACGGGCTGCGCGCGATCGTCGCCGGCCAGCCGGCCGCCGACGCGTCTTGACCCCGCCGAGCGGCCTGCACAGGCGCCGCTAGGGCGCGACGTCCGTCGCGCCCTCCGGCCGCTTCGGGCACCCGGCAGGCCGGTGGTCGGCCTCGAGCGGGCAGCGATTCAGCTCGAACGGCGAGCGCTGCAGAAAGACGGTCAGCGCGCTCGCCGCTGCGCCGATGGCCCAGAAGAAAAAGAAGAACAGCGTGTAAACCGGCAGCCGCTCGACCTCCAAAGGCACGCCGAACGGCGCCAGATCGGCGGGATCGAAGACGGCGAAGAACGCCAGCTCGGCGCCCGCAGCGACGAGGAACGCCGGCCACAGCACCCATAACAGACGTTGCGCGAAGTCGTTCGCCATCGCCGCCTCCCCGCATTCAATGCGCGCGCAGCCGCACGTTGCGCGCCGCTGCCGTCAGTGCGCCGGCGCCGCCTTCGATGCGCCAGCTCGGCGTCTCCACGATCAGTTCCCAGGCGACGTTGGCGGTTGCGCTGGTGGCGTCCGCCCACGAACCGGCGAACTCGGCGCTGCGGCCGTCGCTCGCCGCCGCGGTGCGCGCCAGCAGCGCCGTACGGTCCGCCCCGGCACGAGCCGGGTGCACGAGCCGCACGGTCACAGTTGGCTCCGGCGGTAACGCCCCGGCGGCGCGCACCGACAGGCGCACGCGGTCGCCGCCGTCGATTCCATCGGCCGTCAGCTCGGCTTCCAGGCCGAGCGCGCGCGCCCGCTCGCGGCGCGACAGCGCCTCGTTGATCGCCAGGCCGCGCTTGTAGTAATCGGCCGCGACCACGCCGTCGCCGGTGCGCAGCGCGACGATCGCGGTGGCGATGCCGCCCAGCACCGCGACGAGCGGAATCGCGATCACGAACCAGACCCAGCCGTGCCGGTACCACGGCAGCCCCGCCTGCCGCTCGGCATCGAGCGCCGCTGCGCGTAGCCTCATCGCCGCAATCCGAGGAAGGTGGTCGTTTCGCGCACGCGGATCGTTTCGTCGTCGACCGCACGCACTTCGATTTCGACCCGCTGCGAACCGGGGCCGACCGCTTCGGCCGGCGCCTGCAGCCGCAGCGGCACCGAGCGCGTCGTCGCGGCCGGCACTTCGAAGCGCGGCTCGGAGCCGATCACCAGGCCCGGCAATCCGTGCGCGGACAGCGTGTACCGCTGCGGCCGTTCGGTCGTGTTCATCACTTGCAGCCGGTACACGTTCTCGACCCAGGTCGCGCCGCGCTCGTCGCTGACCTCGCGCGCCAGCGCGCCACGGTCGCGGATCACGTCGACCTTCAGCGGCACGCGCAATGCGATCGCGGCCGCCAGCGCGGCAGTGATCGTCAACAGGATGCCGCCGTAGACGAGCACGCGCGGCCGCAGGATGCGGCGCAGGATCGTCCGCGCGCCGTAGTGCTCGCGCAGCGAGTTGGTCGTCGCGTAGCGGATCAGCCCGCGCGGCAACCCGACCTTGTCCATCACGTAATTGCAGGCGTCGATGCAAGCGGCGCAACCGATGCACTCGTACTGCAGGCCGTTGCGGATGTCGATGCCGGTCGGGCACACCTGTACGCACAACCCGCAGTCCACGCAATCGCCCAGCCCGCGCTCGCGGCGGTTGCGCATGCCGGCGCCGCGCGGCTCGCCGCGCTCGGCGTCGTAGGTGACGATCAGCGTGTCCGGATCGAACATCGCGCTCTGGAAGCGCGCGTACGGACACATGTACTTGCACACCTGCTCGCGCAACCAGCCGGCATTGCCATAGGTGGCGAAGCCGTAGAACAGGATCCAGAAGGTCTCCCACGGCCCGGTGGCGAGCGCCAGCACGCTCGCCCCCAGCTCGCGGATCGGTGTGAAGAAGCCGACGAAAGTGAAACCGGTCCACAGCGCCACCGCGATCCAGGCGGCGTGCTTGGCGCCCTTCAGCGCCAGCTTGCGCGCCGACCAGGGCGCGCGATCGAGCGCCATCCGTTTGGCGCGATCGCCCTCGATCGCGCGCTCGATCCACATGAAGATCTCGGTGTAAACGGTCTGCGGGCAGGCATAGCCGCACCACAGCCGGCCGCCGATGGCGGTGAACAGGAACAGCGACAGCGCGGCGATGATCAGGATGCCGGTCAGGTAGACGATGTCCTGCGGCCACAGCACGAGGCCGAAGATGTAGAACTTGCGCGCCGCGAGATCGAACAGCACCGCCTGGCGCCCGTTCCAGGTCAGCCACGGCAGCCCGTAGAAGACGATCTGCGTGGCCCAGACCATCGCCCAGCGCCACTTCTGGAACCAGCCGAGCGAATCGCCGATCTTCGCGCGCGGATAGATCTCGACCCGCTTCGAGTACAGCGACTCGACGATCTCCGCGCCGCCGGGTGCGGCGGACGCCGCCGGCGCCAGCGGAATGACCCGCGGCGCGGGGGTCGG
>DATLZG010000412.1:0-5737 GCA_035574095.1 Burkholderiaceae bacterium
CTCGAACCTAATCCTCGTGTTTCCCGGTTCGACCACCGCCAGCGGCGTGCGCCTGGGCGCCGGTACCGCGCAGACGCTGACCGAAGAGGACGCGGTCGCGATCGCGCGCGAGGTCGAGGGCGTGGTGGTGGCCGCGCCCTCGCTGCGCGGCGCCGGGCAGGTGGTGGCCGGCAACGCCAACTGGTCGACTCAGTTTTTCGGCACGACCAACGACTATCTGATCGCGCGCGACTGGCCGCTTGCCGCCGGCCGCCCGTTCGAGGACGCCGAACTCGCCGGCGCCGGCAAGGTGGCGTTGATCGGCCAGACGACTGCGGAGAAGCTGTTCGGCGATGCCGACCCGATCGACCAGGTGATCCGTGTGCGCAAGGTGCCGCTGACGGTGATCGGCGTGCTGGAACGCAAGGGCCAGAACGCGCTCGGCCAGGACCAGGACGACATCGTGCTGATGCCGATCTCCACCGCGCGCGCGCGCGTGCTCGGCCAGGCGCAGGGGCGGGTCAAGCGCATCGGCGCCATTTCGGTCAAGGTCGCCGACGGCGCCGACATGAAGGCGGTCGAAGAGCGCATGAAGGAACTGCTGCGGCAGCGGCTGAAGGTGCAGCCCGGCGCCGACGATCCGTTCACGATCCGCAACCTGACCGAGATCCTGCAGACGCAGGAAGCGGCGAGCCGCGTACTGACGCTGCTGCTGGGGGCCGTCGCGTCCGTGTCGCTGCTGGTGGGCGGCATCGGAATCATGAACATCATGCTGGTCAGCGTCACCGAGCGTACGCGCGAGATCGGGCTGCGCATGGCGGTGGGCGCGCGCGGCCGCGACATCCTGCGCCAGTTTCTGGCGGAGGCGCTGGTGCTTGCACTGATCGGCGGCGCGGTGGGCATCCTGCTGGGGGTGGCGGCATCGTTGGCGATCGGCACGTTCGCCAACTGGCGCACCGACATCACGCCGCAGGCGATGCTTCTAGCGGCGGGATTCTCCGCCGCGGTCGGCGTGTTCTTCGGTTTCTACCCGGCGCGCAAGGCGTCGCAGCTGGCCCCGATCGAAGCGTTGCGTTACGAGTGAATCGCGCATAATCCGCCGCTCTTTTTGCCCGGAGGAGAGCGGTGGATCTGCTGATGGCGCTGAAAGCGCTGCTGCTCGGCGCGATCGAAGGTCTGACCGAGTTCCTGCCGATCTCTAGCACCGGGCATCTGATCGTGGTCGAAGACCTGGTGCGCTTCCGTCCGGGCAGCCGCGAGGCGTTCATCGTGTCGATCCAGGCCGGCGCGATCGGTGCGGTGATCTGGGAGTACCGCGTGCGCCTGGCGCACATGCTGCGCGGCTTGTTCACCGACGGCGCCGACCGCCGGCTGGCGATCAACGTCGCGATCGCGTTTCTGCCGGCGGCCATCGTCGGCGTGCTGGCCAAGAACGCGATCGACACGCTGCTGTTTCGCCCGCTGCCGGTGGCCCTCGCGCTGGTGGCGGGCGGTCTGATCATCCTGTGGGTGGAGCGCGCGCACGCGCGGCGCGACTGGCGGCCGCGCGTCGAAACGATCGACGACGTCACGCCGCTCGACGCGCTGAAGATCGGCTGCGCGCAGTGTTTCTCGCTGATCCCCGGCACCAGCCGTTCGGGGGCGACGATCATCGGCGGGCTGATCTTTGGCTTCTCGCGCACCGCCGCCACGCAGTTTTCGTTTTTCCTGGCGATGCCGACGGTGATCGGCGCCGCCGTCTATTCGCTGTACAAGGCGCGCGACCAGATCGACGGCAGCGACCTGCCGCTGTTCGCGCTGGGTTTCGCCGCCGCCTTCGCCGCGGCGCTGGCGTGCGTGCGCTGGCTGCTGCATTACATCTCGAAGCACGACTTCCGGCTCTTCGCCTGGTACCGCATCGGCTTCGGCGGCGTGATCCTCGCGACCGCGTATCTGGGCTGGGTGCGCTGGGGGGATTGAGGTTGCGGGCCGTTGTCCGTTCGCGTGGGACGACGGTCGACGAATCACCCCGGCGCGACGTCGAAGGCGACCGACAGCCGCGGCGTTGGGCTCGTAAACGGCTCCACCCCGTGCCACATGTAGGCGGGGAAGAGCACCAGATGCCCGGCGCGCGGCTGCACGTAGTGCTCGGCATCCAGCGGCGGCGCGGTCGGAATCGCCGGGCGGCCCAAGCGCAGCCAGCCCGCGCGATCCGCGCCGCTCGCGACTTCCGCCGGCAACGCCACGTAGAACGCCGACGACAGCCAGCCGTGCGGATGCACGTGGTCGGCGTGCGAGCCGCCGGAGCGCAGCCGTACGCTCCAAGCGCCGGTGAACACGGCCTTGCCTGTATTGCGTGCGCGCAACGGATCGTCGCCGCGGCCGAGCCGGGCGAGATAGGCGTGCACCGCCGCCAGCAAACTCTGAAACAGCGCCGCGATGGGCGGCCGCGCCAGCTCCGCCGCTTGCAGATGAAGTTGGCTGCCGCCGCGCACCGACTGCTGCAGCGGATGCGCGACGAAGCAGTGCAGGCTTTCCAGCTCGTGCGCGAGCTCCTGCAGAAATGCGGTGAGCGACGTCCAGCCGGGCGGCACGTCGATGGCCTGCGGCACGACGAAGGCGGCATAGTCGTATAGCGCCCGGTAGCGCGTGTCGCCGCGCAGGCGCCACACGGTGGCGCGCAGCGCGAGTGCGTATTGATCGAGGGGCCGAACGCGGCAGAGCTCGTCCGCAATGCCGGCCGCTTCGTCGATGCGACCGGCGGCGATCAGCGCTTCCGTCAGCCCCTGCCGGGCCTCGTAGGCGGCCGGCGCGAGTGCGGCGGCGCGCTGTGCGAGTTCGAGCGCGCGCTCGGCCGCGCCGCCGGCGGCGGCCAGGCGAGCGGCCTGCAGCAGCAGCGCCAAATCGCTGCCCGCGCGCGCCAGGCCCTGTTCGGCGGCAGCCAGCGCTGCCGCGCGATCGCCGGCGAAGTCCAGCACCAGTGAACGCACCAGGTGCAACTCGGCTGCGCGCGGTGCCGCGCGCAACGCGCGCTCGACGCCGCGCAGTGCCGCCGCCGCATCGCCGCTGCGCATCCAGATCAGTTGCGCCAGATCGCGGTGTGCCTCGGCGTAGGCCGGGCGCAACGCGATCGCCCGCTCGAACGCTTGCTGTGCCTCGTCCAGCCGGCGCAGCGTCTGCAGCGCGCGGGCCAGCACGAGCCAGGTTTCGGGCGCCTTCAGGCCGAGCGCGAGCGCCCGCTGTGCGGCTTCCTGCGCCTGCTGCGCGAAACCGAGATCGCCGTACGCCGCCGCCAGGTTGTGCCAGGCGATGCGGTCGCGCGGGTTCGCCGCCAGCTCGCGGCGCAATCGTTCGACGTCGGCCATGCGCGGGTGCATGCCGCAACGATAGCCGCAGTAAGCTTGCCCGCATGAACGTTCCGGCGGCACGACGGAGAATCGGCGCCACGCAGCTCGCGGTGGTCGAGGCCGACATCACCAAGCTGGCGGTGGATGCGATCGTCAATGCCGCAAATACCACGCTGCTCGGCGGCGGCGGGGTCGATGGAGCGATACACCGCGCGGCCGGCCCGGAACTGCTGGCGGCCTGCCGCAAACTGGGCGGCTGTGCGACCGGCGACGCCAAGATCACGCCGGGTTTCAAGTTGCCGGCCAAGTACGTGATCCACGCGGTCGGGCCGGTGTGGCGCGGCGGCGCGCACGGCGAGGCGCGACTGCTGCGCTCCTGCTATGTGCGCGCGCTCGAACTGGCCGCCGAGCGGGAGTTGACGTCCGTCGCCTTTCCGGCGATTTCCTGCGGCGCCTACGGTTATCCGATCGAGGAGGCAGCGCCAATCGCGGTGCGCGCCGTCTGCGAGACGCTGCCGCGTGCGACCTCCGTGCGCGAGGTGATCTTCGCCTGCTTCGGGGCCGCGACGCGCGACGCGCTGGCCGCGGCCCTCAACGCGCACGGCGAATGAACACCAGATCCCACACGCCGTGGCCGAGCTTCTCGCCGCGCGCGTGAAATTTGGTCGTCGGCCGCTCGGCGAGCGGATTGCTCGGCGCCGGCGCGAATCCCGCGTGCAGGTTTGCCAGTTGCGGTTCGGCGCTCAGCACCTCCAACATCTGATCGGCATAGTGCTGCCAGTCGGTCGCACAGTGCAGATAGCCGCCGGGCGCGATGCGGCTCGCCAGGCGGCCCACGAACGGCTGCGCGATCAGCCGGCGCTTGTGATGGCGCGCCTTCGGCCACGGGTCGGGGAAGAACACGTGCACGCCGGCCAGCGAATCGGCGGCCAACATGTCGCGCACCACTTCGACCGCGTCGTGCTGCACGATGCGGATGTTGGTCAGGCCCAGTTCGTCGACGCGGCGCGCCAGCGCCCCGATGCCGGCGACGAACACCTCGACGCCGAGGAAATTGACGTCGGGACGCGCCTGCGCGATCGCGGCGGTGGTTTCGCCCATGCCGAAGCCGATTTCCAGCACCACCGGCGCGCGGCGGCCGAAGACGGCATCGAAGTCGATCGGGGTGTTTGCGTACGGCACCGCCAAACGCGGAAACACCTCCGCGTAAGCGCGCCGCTGCGCGTTGGTCACGTGGCCGCGCCGCAGCGCGAAGCTGCGGATGTGGCGGTGCTGCGGTCCGGCGATCTCTTCGCGCATGGTCGTCATGGCGCGCGATTGTCGCAAAGCGCGCAACCGCTTCAGCGGCGGCACGACGTGGCGGCCCTGCGCATCGCTGTACGCCGGCGGGTCGGGGCCGCGAGGCGTCACGCTGGAGCGGGCGATGGGAATCGAACCCACATCTTGAGCTTGGGAAGCTCAGGTCCTGCCATTGAACGACGCCCGCGCGGAGCGGATTCTAGCCGCGCCGATTGGCGACGCCGAAGAAGCTGTTAGCGTCGCCCCCTTTACGGGGGACAGCGAAGCATGCGGCGGGAAATCGCACAGGGCGCCACGTGGATGGTGCTCTTTCGCCTGTTCGATCGCAGCGTCGGGTTGGCGAGCACGGTGATCCTGGCCCGCCTGCTGGTGCCCGCCGACTTCGGCGTGGTGGCGATGGCGATGTCGGTGATCGCGTTGATCGAGCTGGCGACGGCGTTCTCCTTCGAGATCGCGCTGATCCAGAAGCGCGATCCGCAACGTGTCCACTACGACACGGCATGGACGCTGAACGTCCTGCTGGCGGCCGGCGGCGCGCTCGTCACCGCGGTGCTCGCTGAGCCGACCGCGGCCTTCTACGACGAGCCGCGCCTCGTGCCGGTGATGTGGGCGATCGGCGCCGCGTGGTTCGTCTCCGGCTTCGAGAACGTCGGCATCGTCAACTTCCGGCGCGAGATGGACTTCGCGCGCGAGTTCCGCTTTCTGGCGCTCAGGCGCCTCGCCGCCTTTGTCGTCACGTTGGCCGCCGCGCTGACGCTGCGCTCGTACTGGGCGCTCGTCATCGGCATGGCCGCCGGGCGCGTCTGCGGCGTGCTGCTCAGCTATGCGATGCATCCATTCCGGCCGCGCTTATCGCTGTTCGCCAGCCGCGAGCTGTTCGGCTTTTCGGGGTGGCTGCTCGCGAACAACATCGCCCACGCCGTCACCGGACGGCTGCCGCAGTTTTTCGTCGGCCGGCTGCTCGGCGCGCAGGCGCTGGGTGCGTATACGGTCGGCGCCGAGGTGGCCCAACTCGCGTACACGGAGATCGTCGCGCCGATCAGCCGCGCGCTGATCCCCGGCTACTCGCGCCTGGCGGGCAATCTGGACGCGTTGCGTCGCATCTGCATCGAATCGGGCGCGGCGGTACTCGT
>DATLZG010000413.1:0-8332 GCA_035574095.1 Burkholderiaceae bacterium
TCGGATGGCGCGTTCGACGTGACGGTTGGCGCGCTGAGCGGATGGCGCTTCCGCCCCGGCCAGCAGCGGGTGCCGCCGCCGGAGGAGATCGAGCGGCAGCGCGCGCGCGTGGACTGGCGCAAGCTGGTGCTGGACGAGCGCGCCGGCACGGTATCGCTCGCCGCCGGCGGCATGCGTATCGATCTCGGCGGCATCGCGAAGCTGTACATCCTGGACGCCGGCCTGAAGGTGCTGGTGCGGCACGGCGCGACGCGCGCGCTGCTCAACGGCGGCGGCGACGTTCTGGTGCAGGCGCCGGCGGGCGGCCGACCGTGGCGTGTCGGCGTGCGCGATCCGCGCGCGCCCGAGCGACTGCTCGGCTTGGTGGAGATCGCGCGCGGGTTCGTCGCCTCCTCGGGCGATTACGAGCGCGCGTTCGTGCACGACGGCCAGCGCTACCACCACATCCTCGACCCCCGCACCGGCTGGCCGGCGCAGGGACCGCGCGGCGTGACCGTGATCGGCGAAGATCTGGCGGCCGTCAACGGCCTGTCGGTGGCGATCATGGTGCTCGGCAAAGACGCCGGCATCCGGCTGCTGCGCGCGACCCCCGGCGCCGAGGCGCTGATCGTCGATCGCGACGGCAGCGTCTGGATGTCGGCCGGATTCCGCGCGCGTTTCAGGCCGGTCGAGTGACGGCCGACCTTCACTGCGCCGGCACGGTCACCCGCAGCGTCGCGCCGCCAACTGTCACCGCCAGCGTGCCGTCCGCCTCGCGCTGCACGGCCGTCGCGATCGCCGGCAACGCGAGCGGCGTGCGCCAGCGCCAGCTCCGGCCATCGAGCAGCAGTAGGCGCGGCGCCGCGGCGTCGGGAACGGCGAATATCGGCGACCGGCCCTCCCGCCACGCCGCGCCCGCGGCGGGACGCGGATCGCCGTCGCTACGCACCGTCTCGATCCGACGCCGCACGTCGAGGTTGACGACGTGCAGCTCGCCGGCGGCGGCGCGGCCGACGAAGTGCGCGTAGTCAGGCGCGAACAGCGCGTCGGCGAGCGGCGTATCCAGCTCGATGCGGCGGCGCGCGAGCGGCCCCCGGGTGGCGATGCCCTCGCCCAGGCGGAAGTCGTGCACCAGCCCTTCGTACACCGGCTCGACATCGGGGTCGTACGACAGCTCCCACGCTTCCGGCGCATCGGCCAGCAGCACGACGAAACTGCGGCGCGGTGCGGCGTCGACGATGCGCGCGACGCGCGCGCTGCGCCGGTCGCGGTCGATCACCGCCAGCTCGCGCACGACCGCGCCGGTCGCCACGTCGCGCGCGATCAGCTTGCCTCGCGCATCATCGGCCGCCAGTTCGAGGCGGCCGTCGCTCGAACGGACCTGCGCGGTCACACAGGTCGCCGCCAGCAGCAACGCGCAACCGATCGCGAGTCTCATGCGTGGATTGTTCGCCGCCGGCGCCGCGTGCCGTTGACGGCGGTCAAGCGCCGCCGATGCGGGTTAAATTCGGCTCCATGCACGAGGCTCCCTTCTTCGCCCCCTTGCGCTGCGACGACGCGGCGGCCGCACTCGCGCAGGTGCGGCGCATCTACGACGCTGCGGTCGCGCACCTGCGTTCGGCGTTCGAGCGGTTCGTCGCCGGCGACGACACGTTCGGCCGCGTGCGCGCCTGTTACCCGTTCGTGCGCATCCACACCGAAACGGCGGGCCGCGCGCCGTCGCGCCTTTCCTACGGCTTCGTCGCCGGCCCGGGCACGTACGAAACGACGCTGACGCGGCCGGATCTGTTCGGCGACTACTTCCTCGAGCAGTTCGCTCTGCTACTCGAAAGCCATCGCGTGCCGATCGAGGTCGGCACCAGCCGGCAGCCGATTCCAGTGCACTTCGCGTTCGCCGAGCACGATTACCTGGAAGCCTCGCTGACCGTGGAGCGACGCCGGCTGCTGCGCGACCGCTTCGACCTGCCGGACCTGGCGGCGATGGACGACCGCATCGCCAACGGCACCTACGAGCCCGCACCGGGCGAGCCGCACCCGCTGGCGCTGTTCACCGCACCGCGCGTCGACTATTCGCTGGCGCGGTTGCGCCACTACACCGGCACCGCGCCGGAGCACTTTCAGAACTTCGTGCTGTTCACGAACTACCAGTTCTACGTCGACGAGTTCGTGCGCCTCGGCCGCGCGCTGATGGCGCAGCCGAGCACGGGCGGCGACGCCTACGTCGCATTCGTCGAACCGGGCAACGTGGTCACGCGGCGCGGGGCGGCCGCCGCCGTGACCGCGCCGGCGCGCATGCCGCAGATGCCGGCCTACCATCTGGTGCGCGCCGATCGCGCCGGCATCACGATGGTCAACATCGGCGTCGGGCCGGCCAACGCGAAGACGATCACCGATCACATCGCGGTGCTGCGGCCGCACGCGTGGATCATGCTCGGCCATTGCGCCGGCTTGCGCATGACGCAGCAACTGGGCGATTACGTGCTGGCGCACGGCTACGTGCGCGAGGATCACGTGCTCGACGAGGATCTGCCGCTGTGGGTGCCGGTGCCGCCGCTGGCGGAGATCCAGCTCGCGCTGGAAGCGGCGGTGGCCGACGTCACGCAACTGACCGGCGTGGCGCTGAAGCGCGTGATGCGCACCGGAACCGTCGCCAGCACCGACAACCGCAACTGGGAGCTGATGCCGCAGCAGACGCCGATGCGCCGCTTCAGCCAGAGCCGCGCGATCGCGCTCGACATGGAAAGCGCGACCATCGCCGCCAACGGCTTTCGGCTGCGCGTGCCGTACGGCACGCTGCTGTGCGTCAGCGACAAGCCGCTGCACGGCGAGATCAAGCTGCCCGGCATGGCCGATGCGTTCTATCGCGAGCGCGTCGAGCAGCACCTGCGCATCGGCATGCGCGCGATCGAAATCCTGCGCAGCCAGCGGCCCGACCAGTTGCACAGCCGCAAGCTGAGGAGCTTCGCCGAAGTCGCGTTCCAGTGACGGATCGTTGCGGCCACCGATGAACACGGACTGCCGCGGATGGATTCGCACCGCAGCCGGCAGCGCGCTCCGACTTGCGGTCCGTTCCGCGGTACGCCAAGCGCTTGCGATTCCGCGGCGCGTCCGCGCCTCGGGGTGACACGCTGCGCATCCGCGTTCGTCCGTGGGAATCCGTGCCCCGGAAAGGCGTTCGTCAAAAGCGCGCGCGCAGCAGGGCGTTGAAGCTGCGCCCCGGCTGCGTGTAGCGATCCACACTCGCGCCCGGATTGAGCACCCCTTTCATGTCCGACCACAGCCAGTACTTGCGGTCGGTGACGTTGAGCACGGCGATTGACAAGCGCAACGCCCGCGTCAACTGCACGCTGGCGTTCAGATCCAGGGTCGTGAACGACGGCGTGGCGAACAGCGTGCCGGCGCTCGTATCGATGCGCTCCTTCGCCTCGACATGCGTGACGTGCGCCGCCGCGCTGAAGCGCGGCGTGTCGTAGAACAGACCGGCGACCAGCCGCGCCGGCTCGATCGAATTCAGCGGCCGGTCGCGGCCGGTGTCGTCGCCGCGCGTCTTCGTGTACGCCGCCTGTGCCGCCCACGGTCCGGCGAAGCGGAACAGCCCGCTCGCCTCCACGCCGCGAACGCGCGCGCGATCGACGTTCTGCGACTGGAACGTGCCGGTCGCGCCGGGCACGCAGCGCGGATCTCCGGGGCACGGCAACGGCGCGCGCGACACGATCAGGTTGCGATAGCGGGTCTCGAACGCCGTCAGCGTGTACTCGACGCGCGCGTGGCGCCCGCGCACGCCGAGCTCGACGCCGCGGCTGCGCTCGGGTTGCAGGTCCGGGTTCGGGATCACCGTATAGCCGGACGGCAGATTGGTCAGGCCGATGTTGATGTCCGACGCGGGCGGCGCGCGATACCCGGTCGACCACTGCGCGGTCAGCGTCAGCGGCGGCGCGACCTTCCACAGCACACCGAACTTCGGCGACAGCGCGTCGTCTTCGGCAGCGACTACCGGGCGCCCCGGATTGCCGGCGGCGAAGATCGGGTCGATCTCCGGCTTCAGCTTGTGGCGGTCGTAGCGCAGCGCCGGAACCAGCGTGAGGTCGGCGAGCGGCTCGAACTCGTTCTGCACGAACACGCCGATGCGGTCGGTCGTGGACAGCGGGAAGTCGCGCGTCGGCAGCGTTTCGGTGCCGACCGTCTTCGTCGTCACGCCGGTATCGAGGTTGGTCTGCTGGCCGTCGCGCTTCTCGTCGGTGTGCGTACGCGCACCTTCGACGCCGAACACCCAGCGGCCGAAGCGGTCCAGCTCGCCGACGAGACTCGCACCCGTTTCGCGCTGCTGGTAGGTGAAGCTGACCTCGCGCAGGCAGCGCACGGTTCCGTTCGCCGACAGGCAGGCGGCGGTGGTGTTGGCGCGCTCGTCCACGGTGTCGTTGACCGTCAGTGCGCGCTGCGTGTAAGCGAGCACGCGCAGGCGATCAAGGCCGAACACGCGCGCAGAATCGATGTCGAAGCTGGCGCGCTCGCGCTGGGTCCGATCGTCGGCCTGCAGTCGCACGGTCTTGCTGGAGGTCGGATTCAGCGACAGCACGTTCGTTTCCACCCCGGTCGTGTGGCGGTCGAGCGTGACCCGGTACGCGTCGCCACGCGCCGAGCGCAAAATCAGTTTGCCGAGCCAGGACTCGCGCCGCGTGTCCTGCGGATTGGGCGCGGTGCGGGCGGCGCCGAGCGATTCGTTGGTCCCGAAGTTCTCGGTCTCGTGCCCCGCGAGGCGCTGATGGCCGACCAGCCCCTCGAACGCGCCGGCGCGCGCCGCGACCAGCAGCCCGCCGAGCCACGATTCGCTGGCGCTCGCGTAGCCGGCGTCGGCCACCGCGGCCAACGGCGCTCCCGCGGCGAGCACGTCGGCCGGATCGACGGTGCGAAACGCGATCACGCCGGCCAGCGCGTCGGAGCCGTACAGCGCCGAGCCGGGTCCGCGCAGGATCTCGACCCGCTGCAGCAGCCCGAGATCGAGCTGGTTGCGGCCGGCGAGCGAAAACGAGCCGACCTTGTAGCTGTCGGGCAGGCGCACGCCGTCGACCAGCAGCGTCACGCGGTTGCCGTCCAGCCCGCGGATCGCGATGTTGCCCAGGCCGAAGCGCGCCGGCGCATTGTCGATCGAAACGCCCGGCTCGTAGCGCAGCAGGTCGCGCAGCGTGAAGCTGGCCTGCGTCTCGATGTCCTTGCGCGTGATGACGGTGAGCGACGGCGCGACGTCGTCGATCTGCCGCTCGGCGCGGTGCGCCGCAGCCACGATCAGCACGCGGTCCAGCCGCGTGGCGCCCTGCTCCTCGGTCCGCGCCAGCGCGGGTGTCGCGGCCGCCAGTACAGCAACGGTGAGCGCGTTCAGCGCGAACGGTGCAGCTTGCTTCATGTTCATCGTCTCGGCGGCGGGTTTTTGAACAGCGCAAGCCTCGCCGAACGGCGCCCGCCGCTCCTTGCGTTGCGTCAACGCCAACGGCGAGTTCGGGTCGCTCCCGCACGCCGGGGCACGAACACGCGCCGGCTCTGATGCAGATCAAACGGGCCGCCGGCGGCGCGACGACACTCGCGCACAGCGCACGCCGCATCGCCTATGCCCGCCACGCCGATTTCGGCCGCAACCTTCCTCGCGCGTCTGCCGCTGTTCCAGGATCTGCATCCCGAGCAGCGCACGGCGATCGCCGCCAGCGTGCGCCAGGTGCGCGCGCCGCGCGGCACCGTGCTGTTTCACCGCGGCGACCCGGCGCTCGGCATGTATGTCGTCGTCTACGGTCAGGTCAAGCTCGCGTTCGTCGCCGCCTCCGGCGCCGAGAAGGTCGTGGACTTTCGCGGCCCCGGCGCGAGCTTCGGCGAGGCGGTGATGTTCCTCGAGCTGCCGCACGTCGTCACCGCGCAGGTGATCGCCGACGCGCTGCTGCTGTACCTGCCGCGCGAAGCCGTGTTCGAACGCATCGACCGCGACACCGCGTTCGCGCGCCGCATGATCGGCGGCATGGCGCGGCGCCTGCATCAACTGGTCTGCGAAGTCGAATCGCTGTCGACCCGCTCCGGCACCGAGCGCGTGATCGGCTTCCTGTTGCGCGACTGCGGCGTGGACGGCGAACTGCAGGTGGGCAACGGCGCGCCGGTCGCGGTCTCGATCGAGCTGCCGATCGCGAAGGGCATGATCGCCTCGCGCCTGAACCTGACGCAGGAACACTTCTCGCGCATCCTGCACGACCTGCAGGCCGCGGGGCTGATCGAAGTGCATGGCCGCCGCATCGACGTGCCCGACCTGAAGCGGCTGCGCGAGTACGCGCCCGGCTGAGCGGCCCCGGCGCCATCCCTCGCCGCGGCGGCTGTCGTCCGGAGGCGCGACCAAAGCGTCGCGCGACGGCTGAAGGTCGAGGGCAACACCGTCTACACGATCGGTCCCGATGCCACCGTGCTGGACGCGCTGCGGCTGTTCGCCGAGAAAGGGATCGGCGCCGCGCTGGTGATGGAAGGCGAGCGGCTGCTCGGCGTCTTCACCGAGCGCGACTACGCGCGCAAGCTCGCGCTGCCGGGCGAATCGGCGAAGGACGTCAAGGTGCGCGAAGTGATGAGCACCGACGCGCTGTGCGTGGGTCCGGAACGCACAACGAACGGTGCATGGCGCTGATGACCGAAAAGCGCATCCGCCACCTGCCGGTCGTGGACGACGGCAACGTGATCGGCATCATCTCGCTCGCCCCCCGGTCAAGGACATCATCGCCGCGCAGCGGTTCGTGATCGAAAACCTCGAGCGCTATATCATGCGCGAGCGCTGAGGAACGGTATCACCACGAGGCACGGCTTCCAGCAACTCGCTTGACACCCAACGCTGCATCGCCGCTCGGTTTGACCGCCGTGCTCGATCGCATCGGCTACGGCTACATCGCGCTCGACCGCGACCTAATGATTCGCGACCTCAGCGCGCGCGCCTGCGAAGTGCTCGGCCGCAGCCGCGAATCGCTGCTCGGGCACCCACTTTGGGAAGCGATTCCGGGCGGCGCCGGCGAAGCGCTCGCTCGCGCGCTGCGGCGCGCGCTCGCCGACGGTCGCGATCTACAGATCGAAACGCCGTTACAGCCTGCGCACCGCTGGTTCGAGATGGGCATCTATCCGATGGCCGACGGCCTGGAGGTGCTGTTCACCGACGTCACCGGGCGCAAGCGCGACGAGCGCCTGCTGGCCGGGCAACGGGACCTGCTGCGGGCGATCGCCTTCGGCCGGCCGCTGGCGGATACGCTGGACGCGATCTGCCGCCTGACAGAGGCCGAAGCGGAGGGAATGCTGTGCTCGGTGCTGCTGCTCGATGACGATGGCGTGCACGTGCGGCACGGCGCGGCACCGAGCCTGCCCGAAAGCTACGTGCGCGCGATCGACGGCCAGCCGATCGGGCCCCAGGCGGGGTCGTGCGGTACGGCGGCATACCGCCGCGAAGCGGTGATCGTCGAAGACATCGCGACCAACCCGCTGTGGGAGCCGTACCGCGCGCACGTGCTGGCGCACGGGCTGCGCGCGTGCTGGTCGACGCCCATTTTCGGCGTCGCACACGTGGTCTTGGGCACGTTCGCGATGTACTACCGCGCACCGGGCGCCCCGCCGCCGCAACACCTGCAATTGATCGACGTCGCGACGCAGACCGCCGCTGTGGCGATCGAGCACGAGCGCATGCTGGGTGCGTTGCGTGCGCTGGCGCTGCGATTGCAGGAAGTCGAGGCAGCGGAGCGCGGCGCGCTGAATCGCGAACTGCACGATCGCGTCGGCCAGAATCTTTCGGCGCTCGGCCTGCTGCTGACGCTGATCCACGACGAATTGCCGGCCGAAGCACAAGCGCGCGTCGAGCGGCGCCTGGAAGACGCGCAGGCCGTACTGGCCGACACCGTACGGCACGTGCGCGACGTGATGGCCGAACTGCGGCCGCCGGCGCTCGACGAGTTCGGATTGGCGGCCGCGTTGCGCACGTTCGCCGAACGCTTTGCGGGCCGCCTCGGTGTAACGGTGGACGTCGTCGAAGAAGGGCTGGGCGCGCGCCTGCCGCGCGCTATCGAGACCGCGCTGTTCCGGATCGCCCAGGAAGCGCTCAGCAACGTCGCCAAGCATGCGCGCGCCACGCGCGTGCAGATCCGGGTGCGAGCAGACACAGCTAACGTCGAGCTCAGCGTGGCCGACGACGGCGTCGGGTTCGAAACCGCGGTCGCTGCTCCGGGGACGCACTGGGGCATGCAGACGATGCGCGAGCGCGCGGCGGCGATCGGTGCCAACCTGCGGATCGAGTCTTCCGGCGGGCACGGCACATGCGTCGTGGTCCGGCTGCCGCGCGCGTCGGAGCGGGCATGAC
>DATLZG010000414.1:0-2089 GCA_035574095.1 Burkholderiaceae bacterium
CCTCGACGGCGCGCTGTGCCTGCGCGATCTGCTTGAAGGCAGCACGCCGGCCGCCGCTCGGCTGCGCGCCGGCGTCGAAGAAGTGCGCTTGACCGGCGATCTGCACGGCCTGCCGGCGATCATCGTGCACGGTCGCGCCGACGCGCTGGTGCCGGTCAACCACACGTCGCGCCCGTACACGGCGCTGAACAAAGCGGTCGAGCGCGGCCGCAGCCGGCTGTCCTACATCGAAGTGACCAACGCGCAGCACTTCGACGCCTTCATCGGCCTGCCGGCGCTGCTCGGCGGCTACGACACGCGCTTCGTGCCGCTGCACGTCTACCTGTTGCGCGCGCTCGACGCGATGTACGACCATCTGCGCCACAACAAGCCGCTGCCGGCGAGCCAGGTCGTGCGCACTGTCCCGCGCGGCGGCACGCCCGGTGCGGCACCGCCGCTGACGGCCGCCAACGTGCCGCCGATCGCGATCACGCCGGCGCCGGGCGATGCGATCACGATGGTCGGCACCACGCTGCGCGTGCCGGAGTAAAGCCGAAGCGCGGGGTCGCCAGACCCCGCGCCAGGAACCGCGATGCGCTTCACTTCGAACTACATCGTCTGCGCCGAGCGCGAGATCCATTACACCGAGTGGGGCGCCGCCAACGCCGAAGTCGTGATCGCGTGGCACGGGCTGGCGCGCACCGGACGCGACATGGACGACGTGGCCGACTATCTGTCGGCGCGCTACCGCGTGATCTGCCCGGACACGATCGGGCGCGGGCTGTCGCAGTGGAGCCCGCGGCCGGCCGACGAGTACTGCCTGGCGTTTTACGCGCGCATCGCGATCGAGCTGGTCGATCAACTCGGAATCGACACGATGCACTGGCTCGGCACGTCGATGGGCGGCGCGCTCGGGCTACGACTCGCCGCCGGCGGGCTGCGTGGACGCATCAAGCGGCTGATCCTGAACGACATCGGCCCGAAGCTCGCCGACGCGGCGGTGGCGCGCATCCGCAACTACGCCGGCAACCCGGCGTCGTTCGCGCGGGTGACCGAATTGGAGCGGTACTTCCGCACCATCTACGCGCCGTACGGCTGGTTGTCGGACGAGCAATGGCGGCGGCTCGCCGAGACCTCGACGCGCCGGCTGCCCGACGGCAAGGTGACGCCGCACTACGATCCGGCGATGGTCAGCCAGTTCGTGCACCACCCGCACGATTACGACCAGTGGGACGCGTACGATGCGCTCGACATCCCGGTGCTGTGCCTGCGCGGCGAATCCTCCGACCTGCTGCCGGCCGAGGTGGCCGACGAGATGCGCCGGCGCGGCCCGCGCGCGGTGGTGGTGACGATTCCCGGCTGCGGCCACGCGCCGGCGCTGAACGTGCCGGAACAGTGGCAACTGGTGGAGCGGTTCTTGAACGGCGCCGGGTAAGGCAATCGACCGTTCGCCCGCGACAGCGAGCGCGCAGCGAGTCCGGCGCGCCAGCGCCGGCAGTCGGGGCGGTATCGCGCCCGCAGCGTCTTTCGTTTGAGCGGCGCGACTGCCGGTTATTGCAGCGGATCGCGCACGTCGAGAAAGCTGTACTTGCGGAAATCGCGGTCGTTCGTGTACAGGGTGCCGACGCCGTGCTCGCGCAAGACGGCGGCCAAATGGGAGTCGGGCACCAGATTGACGCGCGTCGGCACCTCCGCGCTGACCTCGCGATACGCGCGCCAGAAACCCTCGCCCTCGCCGAGCGCGCGACAGTGCGGTAGCGCCAGCAACGCCTCGACGTTGGCCACCGCCTCCGCGTGCGTCAGCGGCGCCGCGAAGACGCGCGCGTGCGTGGCGATGCGCAGGTAGTTCATTACCGTCACCCACGCCAAGCAGAACACCTGCGGGCCCCGCGCGCAGCGGGCGACGAAGTCAGCGGCTCTCTCGTGCCACGGGCTCGAGGCGTCGGACGCGTACAGCAGGATGTTGACGTCGACCGCGAAGCTCATCGACGTTCGTCGAGCGCGTCGCGCAGCGCGTCCTTGTCGGACAGATCGACGCGCGCCCGCAGCGCACGCGCGATGAAGCGAAACGGCGGCGGCGCAACCGCGCCGCGCTGCTTCTCCTGCGCCA
>DATLZG010000415.1:0-4400 GCA_035574095.1 Burkholderiaceae bacterium
GTGCTCGAGCACTTCGCCCTTGAAGATCCACACCTTGATGCCGATGATCCCGTAGGTGGTCTCGGCTTCGGCCATGCCGTAGTCGATGTCGGCGCGCAGCGTGTGCAGCGGCACGCGGCCTTCGCGGTACCACTCGGTGCGGGCGATCTCGATGCCGTTCAGACGCCCGGCGCTCATGATCTTGATGCCCTGGGCGCCGAGCCGCATCGCGTTTTGCATCGCGCGCTTCATCGCGCGCCGGAACATGATGCGCTTCTCCAGCTGCTGCGTGATCGAGTCGGCGATCAACTGCGCCTCCAGCTCCGGCTTGCGGATCTCGTCGATGTTCACGTGCACCGGCACGCCCATCATCTTCTGCAGCTCGGACTTCAGCGTCTCGATGTCCTCGCCCTTCTTGCCGATCACGACGCCGGGACGCGCCGAGTAGATCGTGATGCGCGCGTTCTTCGCCGGCCGCTCGATCAGGATGCGGCCGACCGAGGCGTTGCGCAGCTTCTTGCGCAGGTACTCGCGCACGCGCAGATCCTCGCCCAGCTTGCGCGCGAACTCGGGACCGTCGGCGTACCAGCGGGACGCCCAGTTGCGCGTCACCGCGAGACGAAAACCGATTGGATTGATCTTTTGGCCCATCTGGCACCTACTCCGCTTTGCCGTCGCCGACCGACACGAACACGTGGCAGGTCTTCTTGTTGATGCGCGTGCCGCGTCCCTTCGCGCGCGCCGAGAAGCGCCGCAGCGTCGGCCCCTGTTCGACGAGGATTCGGGTGACCTTCAGCTCGTCGATGTCGGCAGCGTTGTTGTGCTCGGCGTTGGCGATCGCCGATTCCAGCGCCTTCTTGATGATGCCGGCCGCCTTCTTCGGCGTGAACGCCAGGATGTTGAGCGCCTTGTCGACCGGCTTGCCGCGGATCAAGTCGGCCACCAGCCGGCCCTTTTGCGCCGACAGCCGCACGCCGCGCACCGATGCAGTCGTTTCCATCGTTCGCCCCTACTTCTTGGCCGGCGCCACCGTCGTCTTCTTGTCGGCGGCGTGTCCTTTGAACGTGCGCGTCAGCGCGAACTCGCCCAGCTTGTGGCCGACCATCTGCTCGGTCACATACACCGGCACGTGCTGCTTGCCGTTGTGCACGGCGATCGTCAGGCCGATGAAATCGGGCACGATCGTCGAGCGGCGCGACCAGGTCTTGATCGGCTTCTTGTCCTTGGAAGCCTGCGCGGCCTCCACCTTCTTGAGCAGATGCCCGTCGACGAACGGGCCCTTTTTCAGTGAACGCGACATCGGTGTCCCCTACTTGCGACGGCGCTGCACGATCATCGAATCGGTACGCTTGTTCTTGCGCGTCCGATAACCCTTGGTCAACTGGCCCCACGGGCTGACCGGATCGCGCTTGGTGCCGGTGCGACCCTCGCCGCCGCCGTGCGGATGGTCGATCGGGTTCATTGCCACGCCGCGCACGGTCGGCCGGATGCCGCGCCAACGCATCGCCCCCGCCTTGCCGAACTGGCGCAGGTTGTTCTCTTCGTTGCCGACTTCGCCGATCGTCGCGCGGCACTCGATCAGCACCTTGCGGATCTCGCCCGAGCGCAGCCGCAGCTGGGCGTAGTTGCCCTCGCGCGCCAGCAATTGCACGGAAGTGCCTGCCGCACGCGCCAGTTGGGCGCCCTTGCCCGGTAGCAACTCGACGCAATGCACGGTCGTGCCGACCGGGATGTTGCGCAGCGGCAGCGTGTTCCCCACCTTGATCGGCGCTTCCTGGCCACTCACCACTTGCGCGCCGACGGTCAACCCTTTCGGCGCAATCACGTAGCGGCGCTCCCCGTCGGCGTAACACAGCAGCGCCAGATGCGCGGAGCGGTTCGGGTCGTATTCGAGGCGCTCGACGCGCGCCGGAATGCCGTCCTTGTCGCGCCGGAAGTCGACCACCCGGTAATGGCGCTTGTGCCCGCCGCCCTGGTGGCGCATCGTGATGCGGCCGCTGTTGTTGCGGCCCGATCCGCGCACCTTCTTCTCGGTGAGCGCCGCCACCGGCGGCCCTTTATGCAGATGCGGATTGACGACCTTGACCAGCGCGCGCCGGCCCGGCGATGTCGGTTTGACCTTGACCAGGGCCATCACTTCACCTCTTGCGCAAAGTTGATTTCCTGCCCAGCGGCGAGCCCGACATAGGCTTTGCGCACGCTGCCGCGGCGGCCGGCCATGCGACCGAACTTCTTCGCCTTGCCGCGCTGGTTCAGGATCTGCACCGAGTCGACCTTCACCTTGAACAGCTGCTCGACCGCGGCCTTCACTTCCTGCTTGGTCGCGTCCGGGCGCACGCGGAACGCGACCTGGTTGTGCTTGTCGGCGATCAGCGTGCTCTTCTCGGACACGATCGGCCCGAGGATCACGTTGTACAGGCGTTCCGCGTTCATGCCGCCTCCTGACCGAGCAACTCGGCGAGTTTCGCGATCGCCGGCTTGGTGACGACGACGCGCTTGAAGTGGATCAGCGACATCGGATCGGCGTAACGCGGCTCGACCACCATCACGTTCTTCAGATTGCGCGCCGCCAGGTACAGGTTCTCGTCGACGTTGTCGGTGATGATCAGCACCGAGTCGAGCCCCATCGCCTTCAGCTTCTCCGCCAGCAGCTTGGTCTTCGGCGCCTCCACCGTCAGGCCGTCGATGACCGCGATGCGATCGTCCCGCGCCAGCTGCGACAGGATCGAGCAAACGCCGGCGCGATACATCTTCTTGTTGACTTTGTGACTGAAATTCTCGTCCGGCGAGTTCGGAAACACGCGCCCGCCACCGCGCCACAACGGGCTCGAGGTCATGCCGGCGCGCGCGCGACCGGTACCCTTTTGCCGCCACGGCTTGCGCGTCGAGTGCTTGACCGCGCCGCGGTCCTTTTGCGCGCGCGTACCCTGGCGCGCGTTGGCCTGGTAGGCGACCACGATCTGATGCACCAGCGCTTCGTTGTAATCGCGACCGAAGACGGTAGCCGGGGCCGGAGTCGTTCCGGCAGCTTGGCCCTGGGCGTTCAGTACTTTGAGTTCCATCGCCCGCTCCTTACGCCTTGACGGCGGGACGCACGATCACATTGCCGCCCTTCGCCCCTGGAACGGCGCCGCGCACCAACAGCAGGCCGCGCTCCTTGTCGACGCGCGCGACGATCAGGTTCTGCGTCGTGCGCCGCACGTTGCCCAAGTGGCCGGGCATGCGCTTGCCCGGCATCACGCGGCCCGGGTCCTGGCGCATCCCGATCGAGCCTGGCGCATTGGTCGTCACCGAGTTGCCGTGCGACGCCCGGTTCGACGAAAAATGGTGCCGCTTGATGGCGCCGGCGAAGCCCTTGCCGATGGTCACCCCGGTGACGTCGACTTTCTGTCCCACTTGAAAGAGCTCGACGGTCAGCGGCGCCCCCGGCTTCAACTCGGCAAGCTTGGCAGGGTCGACCGGGAACTCGCGCAGTAACGTACCGGCCTCGACGCCGGCCTTGGCGTAGTGCCCGGCCAGCGGCTTTGGTACCCGTGCGGGTTTCTGTTTGCCGTAGGCGACCTGCACGGCGTTGTAGCCGTCGGTCTCGACCGTCTTCACCTGAGTGACACGGTTGCCGGAAACGTCCAGCACGGTCACCGGCACGGTCTCGCCGTCGTCGGTGAAGATGCGGGTCATGCCGACCTTACGCCCCAGCAAGCCGAGGGCGTCGCGGCGCTTGGCATCGCTCATTTAGTTCTCCCAACCCCGGCTTCGATTGGCCGGGACCGATATTCGTCGCGCCCAAGCTAGAGGGATCCTGCTGCCAGATGGATCCTGCCACCCGGGCGCGGAAAAGGGCGCGATTGTATCGGCGCGCCAGCCGCAGCGCAAACCGCTATTGCACCTTGATCTCGACGTCCACGCCCGCCGGCAGGTCCAGCTTCATCAGCGCGTCGACCGTCTTGTCGGTCGGGTCGATGATGTCCATCAGCCGCTGGTGGGTGCGCATCTCCAACTGGTCGCGCGAAGTCTTGTTCACGTGCGGCGAGCGCAGGATGTCGAAGCGCTGGATGCGCGTCGGCAGCGGCACCGGTCCGCGTACCACGGCGCCGGTGCGCTTGGCGGTATCAACGATTTCGAGCGCCGACTGGTCGATCAATTTGTAATCGAAGGCCTTCAGTCGGATGCGGATTCTCTGGCTTTGCATGCGGGTTCCTCAAAGAGCGAAACGTGATCCGCGTGCGGCGCGAAGCGACCCGGCGCACGCGGATCACGGTTGACGGACGTCGCGTTACTCGATGATCTTCGCCACGACGCCGGCGCCGACGGTTTTACCGCCTTCGCGCACGGCGAAGCGCAGCCCTTCTTCCATCGCGATCGGCGCAATCAGCGCCACCGTCATCTGGATGTTGTCGCCCGGCATCACCATCTCGGTGCCC
>DATLZG010000416.1:0-3262 GCA_035574095.1 Burkholderiaceae bacterium
AAGGCACCCGGCACAGAACGCAATCGATGCGGCGGCTTTCTGGCTGTCGAGTCTCGAGTGCGGCGACCGGCTGCCGGCACTGCCCCAATTGCGTACCGAACGACTGCCGTCGGAACTTGCGCGACCGCTGTCGTCGCCGCCCCGCACCGAACTCGATCCGACCCCGATCAGTCGCCGCCAGTTCTTCCGCACCCTCGCCAGCCATCCGACCGGGCCGAAGCGGCGCGCCGCTCCGATGGGGGCAGACGGCCAGGCCGCGTTTCCGGCCAGCGCGCGGCGCCCCTCGCCAGAGCGCGCTCGGCTGCTCGCGGCCCTCGATCGCGCCGCGCGCGACGTCGGCGCCGATGTGCCGGCCGAATTCTTTCCGCGCGTCACGCAAACCGGCGCTTGCGCGGATCACCGCGTTTGCGTGGGCGTCTGCCCGACCGGTGCTTTGACCGTCGCGGACGCCGGCGATGCAACGCGTCTTCAGTTCAACCCCGAAACCTGCATTGCCTGCGGTGCGTGCGTGCGGTCCTGCCCCGAAGGCGCTTTGCAACTGGATGCCCATGGCGGCGCGCGGCAGGCACAGGCGATCGCCGAGCACGAGCAGCGCCGCTGCGAGAGCTGCGGCGAAACCTTCGCCGCGCGGGAGCGCGCCACGCTGTGCCCGAGCTGCATCAAGGCGCAGCGCTTCATCGGGGATGCGATGACACGACTGTTCGGAGCGAGAAACTGACCGGCGAGCCGCCGGCAACGAGGAGGGAGACCAGCGATGGGAATCACGGACAGCATCTTCAAAACGCGCCTCAGTCGCCGCCGCTTCCTGCAGGCCACCGCGGCCGGCGGCGCCGCTGCCGCCACTGTCGGCGGCGGCCTGCAAACCTTGCAGCCCGCCAAGGCCCAGGCGCAGCCCGCGAAGAGCGAAACCAAGATCACCAAGAACATCTGCCATCAGTGCCCGGCACGCTGCGGCATCGACGTCTACACGACGGACGGCCGCGTGCATGCCATCTACGGCACATCGGACCATCCGATCTCCAACGGCAAGCTGTGCCCGAAGGGCCCGTTGGGCATCTACACGCTGTACGACCCCGACCGCTTCAAGGGGCCGATGAAGCGCACCAATCCCAAGAAGGGCCGCAACGAGGATCCGAAGTTCGTGCCGATCTCCTGGGACGAGGCGCTGAACACGGTGGCGGCGCGCTTGAACGCACTGCGCGACAAAGGCGAGAGCCACCGCTTCTGTCTCGTCTACGGCCGCGGCTGGGGCGCCTCCTGCGCCGGTCTGCAAGGAACGTTCGGCAAGCTGTACGGCAGCCCGAACGTGGCGATCGGTCACTCCTCGATGTGCTCGGACGGCTCGATCAAGGCCAAACAGGCGACCGACGGCAACGGCGGCTACAACGCCTACGACTATCGCAACGCCAATTACCTGCTGATCTTCGGCGCCAGCTTCCTGGAGGCGTTCCGGCCGTACAACAACAACATGCAGGTCTGGGGCTACATCCGCGGCGAGAAGAGTCCGAAGACGCGCGTCACCGCGGTCGACGTGCACATGAACACCACGCTCGCCGCCAGCGACCGCGCGCTGCTGATCAAGCCCGGCACCGACGGCGCGCTTGCCTTGGCGATCGCGCACGTGATTCTGACCGAAGGGCTGTGGGACCGCGCCTTCGTCGGCGACTTCAAGGATGGCGTCAACCGCTTCAAGACCGGACAAACCGTCGACCCGAAGGAGTTCAACGAGAAATGGGTCAAGGGGCTGGTGGAGTGGTGGAACATCGAACTGAAGGACCGCACGCCGGCCTGGGCCGCCGCTGTCACCACGATTTACGAGCGGGACATCGTCGCCACCGCGCGTGAGTTCGGCAGCACGCGGCCGGCCATCGCCCTGTTCGAGCGCGGTGCGCATGCCCATTCGAACGGCATTTACAACGGCATGGCGATCCATGCGTTGAACGCCCTGGTGGGCTCGCTGTTCGCGAAAGGCGGCCTGATGTACCAGATGGGACCGGCCTACGGTCCGCTGCCGGTGAACGCCGACGACTACCTGGACGACTACGCGAAAAACGGTCCGTGGAAAAAGTATCCGCGCATCGACCTGAAGGGCCATGAAGACGGCTACCTGCTGGCCAACAACATGCTGCAGGAGGTCGGTCCCAACTCGCTGGCCGGCAAGCCGTACAAGCTGGACACCGTCATGTTTTATCTGAGCAACCCGATCTGGACCGCCCCGAACGGCCAGGTCTGGGAGCAGGCGCTCGCCGAACTGTTCGTGATCGCGACCGATCCGTATCCCAGCGAGACAGCCATGTTCGCCGATCTGATCCTGCCGGATCACAACTATCTGGAGCGGTTGCAGGACGCGCCGACCTATCCGTTCCAGGGATGGCCGATGACGCAACTGCGCGTGCCGGCGATCAAGCCGCTTTACGACACCAAGTACTTTGGCGACACGCTGATCGAGATCGGCAAGCGCATCAAGGGCCCGACGGGCGAGTACTACAAGGCGCTCGGCAACACGGAGAACGTGCTGCGCGCGCTGGCCAAGGGCTTCGAGGCCGCGCCGGGCGACAACGGCGTGAAGGACTTTGAAAGCTGGAAAGAGAAAGGCGTCTGGTACCGCAAACCGTACCTCTGGCAGCAGCGCAACGGCGAGTTCTACGAGTGGGACGGCAAGGGCTACAACAAGCTTATGAAGCCCGAGGAAGTCAAGGAAAAGCTGCTGAAGACTCCATCGGGCAAGTTCGAGATCCGCTCCGGCTGGCTGGAGGCGCACGCCGACTGGATCGCGGCCAAGACCGGCCGCGACAAGAACAAGCTGATGTTCCCGATCTGGGAGGAACCAAAGCACCCGGGCGGCGGCGATCTATACATGTCGACGCCCAAGGTGGCGATGCACGCCGAGGGGCGCAGCGCCAACCTGCCGATCGCGATCTCGCTGCTACAGCCGATGCTGGGCGGACGCGACAAGGTCTACATCGAAATCCATCCGGAAACCGCGAAGAAGCGCGGCATCAACGACGGCGACCGCATCCGCATCAAGTCGTCGGTCGGGACGATCGAGGGCTACTGCCGCTACTTCGAGGGCACGCGCCCGGACACCATCGTGTTCCCGATGGAGCACGGCCATTGGGCGATGGGTCGCTGGGCCAAAGGCCGGCCGCCCGGGCATTGCGGAGAGGTGACGGTCAACCAGTCCGATCGCATCACCGGCCAATGCGGCTACTACACCACCAAAGTGACGGTCGAAAAGGCTTAGGAGGCAGCCATGGCGAAA
>DATLZG010000417.1:0-2096 GCA_035574095.1 Burkholderiaceae bacterium
CGCGTCAATTGAGCCAAAGAGGCGCGGTCGGCGAGCGCGAGCGGCAGCGCGATCACGCCGAAGGCCAGATAGCGGCCGAACGCGAGCAGGGCCGCCGGATACTCGGCCAGCAGCAGCGGGCCGACGAAGACGATGCCCCACATCAGCCCGGCGGCGAGCGCGAACAGGGTTCCGACGACGAGCGGCGCTTGCATGGCAGGCTATGCTCGCACGGCCATGAGCGAGGCTGGATTGCATTCGCAACAATCGCGGCGCGCCCTGCGGGCGCTGCGCGACTTCTACGCCGCCGACCTCGGCGCCACACTCGACCGCCATCTGACCGAACCGCCAGCCGCGCGCGCGCTGGCGCTGTTTCACGAAGTCGCACGCGACGTGCCCGCGTACCGCCGCTTTCTCGCCGCCCGCGGCTGCGATGCGGAGGCGGTCCGAACGGTCGAAGATTTCGCGCACGTGCCGGTGGCGACGAAAGAGAACTACGCGCGCGCGCACGCGCTGCCGGAGCTGTGCCGCCACGGACGGCTCGACGCCTGCGATATGGTGGCGGTGTCGTCCGGCTCCACCGGCACGCCGGCGTTCTGGCCGCGCTTCGTTGCCGACGAGATCGCCAGCGCCGAACGCTTTGAGCAGGTGCTGCACGACGCTTTCCGCGCCGATACGCGGCGCACGCTCGCCGTCGTGTGCTTCGCGCTCGGCAGTTGGGTGGGCGGCATGTACACGACCGCGTGCTGCCGCCATCTGGCGGCCAAAGGCTATCCGCTCGCGGTCGTCACGCCCGGCAACAACCGCGCCGAGATCCTGCGCGTGGTCGCCGGCCTGCGCGAGCACTTCGATCAGGTGGTGCTGTTCGGCTACCCGCCGTTCCTGAAAGACGTGATCGACGCCGGCTGCGCGGATGGCTTCGACTGGCGCAAGGTGCCGACCCGGCTGTCCTTCGCCGGCGAGGTGTTCAGCGAAGCGTGGCGCACGCTGGTGTGCGAGCGCGCCGGCGGTGCGGACCCAGCGCACGACACCGCGGCGCTGTATGGCACCGCCGACGGCGGCGCGCTCGCCAACGAAACCGCGCTGTCGATCCGCATCCGGCGCTTTCTCGCCGAGCGGCCCGCGGTCGCGCAGAAATTGTTCGGCGACGCGCGGCTGCCGACGCTCGCCCAATACGATCCGCTGCGCCGCTACTTCGAGGCGTCAAACGGCGAACTGATCTTCACCACCGACGGCGGCGCGCCGCTGGTGCGCTACAACATCCTCGATCGCGGCGGTGTCGTGCCGTACGAGTCGATGCTCGCGCAGCTCGCCGCGCACGGCTTCGATCCGCTGGCGCAATTGACGCCGCAGGAGCGGGCGCGCGTGCGCCGGCAACCGTTCGTTTTCGTGTTCGGCCGCGGCCACTTCGCGCTGTCGTTTTACGGCGCCAACGTGTACCCGGAGAACGTCGGCGTCGGCTTGGAGCAGCGCGAGTTCGCGGCCGCGCTGACCGGCAAGTTCGTGATGCAGATCGCGCGCGACGCGGACCTCAACGCGCACTTGGAGGTGGTCGTCGAGCTCGCCGCAGCGGCGGCACCCTCCGAGCGGCTGGCCGCGGACGCCGCGGCGTCGATCCGCGCGCACCTGGAGCGGTTGAACAGCGAGTTCGCGCACTACGTGCCCGCCGAGAGGCGCACGCCGCGCGTCCGCCTGCGGCCGTACGGCGATCCGGAGTACTTCCCGCCCGGCGTCAAACACCGCTACACGCGGAGCTGAACGATCACTTGGGCGCGTACACGACGTTGGCGCGCTGGGCCGGATCGATTTCGATCTCTTGGACGCGGCCGCGCTCGTCGAACGCGACGAAGTACGGCACGCGCGAGCTGTACCACAGCTTCCAGCGCGTATCGGCCACGCTCGGCGTCTCGTGGCGCGCTGGGAACCCCACCGCCATCACCACCTGCTCCTTGCTCATGCCGGGTAGCAGCTTGCCAGCGGCGATCGCGTCCTGGACGAGCGGCGGGAAGGAGGCGATGCGAAACCGCAGGTCGCGGTCGACGGTGAGCTTGCGCGCGTACTGCGCCAGCGTTTCCTGCCGGCGGCCGTAATCCAATCCGATGCGGATTCGCCGGCCG
>DATLZG010000418.1:0-2430 GCA_035574095.1 Burkholderiaceae bacterium
GTGTGTGGGCGAGATGGAGCGGCGCTACAGGCTCATGTCCGCGCTGGGGGTGCGCAACCTTGCGGGCTACAACCACCGCATCCGCGAGGGGATCCGGAACGGGACGCCGCTGCTGCACCCGTACAGCCTGACGCCGGACGACCCGGAGCCCCTGGAGGAACTGCCGCTGATCGTGGTGGTGATCGACGAGCTGGCGGACCTGATGATGGTCACCGGCAAGAAGGTCGAAGAGCTGATCGCGCGCATCGCGCAGAAGGCGCGCGCGGCCGGCATGCATCTGATCCTCGCCACGCAGCGGCCCAGCGTCGATGTGATCACCGGGCTGATCAAGGCCAACATCCCGGCGCGCATCTCGTTTCAGGTGGCGAGCAAGGTCGATTCGCGCACCATCCTCGACCAGATGGGCGCGGAGACATTGCTCGGGCAGGGTGACATGCTCTATCTGGCGCCCGGCACCGGGCTGCCGGTGCGCGTGCACGGCGCCTTCGTCGCCGACGCCGAAGTGCATCGGGTGGTCGAGTTTCTGAAGTCGCGCGGCGCGCCGCAGTATGTGGAGGGCGTCCTCGATGCGCCGGAGGCGGCGCTGCCGGGCGTGGAGGGGGCCGAGGGGCAGGGCGGCGAGGCCGATCCGCTGTACGACCAGGCGGTGGAGATCGTGCTGAAGAACAAGCGGGCGTCGATCTCGCTGGTGCAGCGGCATCTGCGCATCGGCTACAACCGCGCCGCGCGGATTCTGGAAGACATGGAAAAGGCGGGTCTGGTGTCGCCGATGCAGCCGAACGGCAACCGCGAGATCCTGGTGCCGCACCGCGAGGCGTGATGTCGTTTCCGCCGAACCGGGCGCACCCATCTTTGTCATCCCGAGCGATGCGAGGGATCTCGGCGCTCGTCCTGCTCGCGGTGCTGCTAGCCGGCGCGTCGCCCGCACACGCGAATGCAGTCGATCAATTGCGCAGCTTCCTGTCGCAAACGAAGACCGCCCGCGGCGAGTTCACGCAGCGCGTCACCGGCGCCAAGGCGGCGGTGCCGCAAACCTCCAGCGGCCGCTTCGTGTTCCAGCGCCCGGGCAAGTTCCGCTGGGTCTACGAGAAGCCGTACGAGCAGGTGCTGGTCGCCGACGGCGAGAAGCTCTATCTGTACGACAAAGACCTGAACCAGGTGACGGTCAAGCCCATCGCCGCCGCGCTGCCGGCCAGCCCCGCCTCGATCCTGTTCGGCACCGACGACTTCGAGCGCGACTTCGAGGTCAAGGACGCCGGCACGCGCGAGGGGCTGGCGTGGATCGAGGCGCGGCCGCGCGCCAAGGATTCGCAGTTCGAGCGCATCGCGATCGGCTTTCGCGACGGCCTGCCGTTGGCGCTGGAGCTGACCGACAGCTTCGGCCAGACCTCGCTGCTGCGCTTCGCCAAGGTCGAGCGCAACCCGAAGGTCGATGCGCAGGCGTTTCGCTTCACGCCGCCGGCGGGCGCGGAAGTGCTCGAAGAGCGGTAGCGTTGGCGACTCGCGCGCGCCGCGGCCACGATCGCGCCGGTCGCGGCTACTTCAGCGGTCCGAACGGCCGCCCGTCCGCCGCGTCGTACACGGTCACCTCGGTGCCGGCGCGCACCATCCGCTTGCCGAGCCGCGGAAACTCGGCGATCTCGAACTCGCGGTTCTCTCCGCCCATCAGGTACTGCAGCGGCTCGTGAAACGGATTACGCAGGTGATGCGCGACGCCCGGCGTGGCAAAGCCCATGAAGTCGCCCGCGCCGACCTGGTACTCGGCGCCGTCGATCTCGGCGATGCCGCGGCCGGACAGGATGTAGATCCACTCCTCCTCGAAGCGGTGCGCGTGATATACGAACGACTCCTTGCCCGGCGGCAGCCGCACCAGCAGCCGCACCAGGCTCACGCCGGTGCGTTGCAGCCCGGTCGCGGTGGACAGTCGCAGGCCGATCAGTTGCGACTGCGGATTCCAGGGATGCGAATGCGAGGATTCGCGCGCCCTGATTTCGGCGGCGCGCAGCAGGGCGGGCGGGCGCGGTTCGGTCATCCGATCCTCCTTCTCTGACGGCGGGTGGCGCGGCCGGCGGCATGCGCGCGCGGCCGAGGAACAGCGGGACGACTGTAGCGCCGACTCAGTACCATGCGCGGCATGGCCGACGGTCTTTTCGACGACGCCCCGACGCCGGCGCGTGCACTGGCGAACTCCGCCGCGCCGCTCGCGGAACGCATGCGGCCGCGCGCCCTCGACGACGTGATCGGCCAGACGCATCTGCTCGGGCCGGGCAAACCGTTGCGGGTGGCGTTCGAATCGGGCCGGCCGCATTCGATGATCCTGTGGGGCCCGCCGGGCACCGGCAAGACGACGCTCGCGCGCCTGATGGCGGATGCGTTCGGGCTGGATTTCATCGCCATCTCTGCGGTGCTGGGGGGCGTGAAAGACATCCG
>DATLZG010000419.1:0-10332 GCA_035574095.1 Burkholderiaceae bacterium
AACTCGACGGGGACACTGCCGTCGCGCTGGAAATGGTCGGCGTCGGTCATGAAGACCGCCAGCTCCGCGCCGTCCGGCAGGCGCGCCGAATACCACCAGCCGTCGCCTACCGCCTCGATCATCGCTCCGCCGCCCGAGGCACCGCCTCTTCCATCATCGCAGGCAAAGAGCAAGGCCACGCCGATCAGATCGTCGATGCGAATGCGCTCGATACCGAGCTGCGCCGCGATCCGCGCGCGGCGGCCGCCCGCATCGACGAGCCAGCGTGCATGCAACATCGCTTCGCCTCCTGCCGCGCATAGGCGCCAGCCGACCACCCCGTCGCCGTCGAATTGGCGCACGCGGCAGCCCGCGTGCAGCGCCGCCCCGGCCTCGACGGCCGCCCGCACCAGCATCGTGTCGAAGCGCGCGCGATCGATCTGCCAGCCGTTCTGGTACGGATGCGCGATGAACGACTGCGACTGCAGCTCGGACGAGCCCCACGCGCTCCGCATGTGATCGGAGGCGCACGGATGAGAGTCCATAAACCGATCCCACACGCCGAGCCGCTGCAGCCGCGGCGCGATCGCGGGCGGCAGCGTCTCGCCGACCCGAAATGCGCGCTCGCGCTGCCGCTCGATCAGCGCGACGCGTGCGCCGGCGCGCGCCAGTCGCAGCGCCAGCGCACTGCCCGCCGGGCCGGCGCCGACGATCGCGACGTCGAACGTATGCGGGCTCATCGCGGCTCAGGACAAGGTCGCTCCGTCGTCGTCGGCGGAGAACCGCTGCATCAGTGCGCCGAGTTGCGCGATCACTTCGGCGCTGAGAACTGGACTCGCGGCGGCCGGCGCATCGGTCTCGCCGTCGTCGCGGCGCTTGCAGGTGTGCGCGAGGCACTTGCGCAGGGCGGCGAGGTTGACACCGTGCCTGCGCAGCGTGCGTTCCAGCTCCGCGGAGACGACGCGGCCGGGACCGAGCAGGCACGCCAGCAGCCCGCACAGCCTGTCGGCAGGGCTGCGTCCCGCCGGGTCGCCGATCCCCGGCGCGCCGCCGCCAACCACGGTCATCGCCGTATGCGTGCGCTCGCGCTGGAACGGATTGCCGCGCGACGAGTTGCCGGCCGCGCGCACGCGCACACGGTACACGCCGATCTGATCGGCGCGGAATGCGCCGCGCGCGGTGCCGCCGCCGGCGCGCAGCACGACGCGCTGCGTCGTGCGATCGGGCGCCGTGACTTCGGCCCAGGCGGTCACGCCTCGCTCGAGGGGAATTCCGCTTTCGAGCGCCACCGCGGTGATCGTTACCTCGGCGCCGGGTGCGAGGCTCGCCTGATTGACCGTGGTCCGCAGCGAGATGTTCGAGTACGCGTGCACGCTGACGCTGAATGGCAGGCCGCGCGCGGCCGCACCGGTCGCCGCGTGCGTCTGCGCCAGCGCCGCGCGTTCGCCGATCGACGGTCCGCCGCGCTTGCCGAACAGCAGCACGACCTGCCACGTGCCGGCGTGATCGAAGCGCTGCGGCGTCAGTTCGGTTGGCAGCGTGACGCGGTAGTAGGCGACGCCGCGGCCGGCGACGAACTGAATGCCGCCGGATGGTGTCATCGACGCCGGTGCGATGAGCTGGCCGGTCGGCGTGCGCAGCAGGAAGGTCACCGCCTTCGGCGCGGGCGTCAGCAGCACGACCTCGAGCACCGCGTCCTGCTCGGTCACCTGCACCGGGATCATCTGCGGCATGCCCGGCAGCAGCAGGCCGTCGGGATCGAGCACGATCTCCGCGTTGCTGATGCCCGCGAGGATCTGCACGAAGTATTTCGATAGCAGGAAGCGGTTGTTGGTATCGATCGCACCGGTGATCAATAGGTAAGCGCCGCTGTTGCCGGAAATCGTCTGCAAAGCAGCGGCGCTGGTGTTCGCGGCCGTGCCCAGGCCAATCGAAAAGGTCTGGTGGTTGATCAGCGCGGCCACGTCGGCGATGAAGCGGTCGCGGTTCTCCTTGCCGTCGGTCAGCACGACCATCGCCTTGTTGGTGAAGCCCGCGCCGGCGTTGTTCAACGCCTGCTGGCCCTCGAAGATGCCGTCGCCGATCGACGTTGCGCCCGCGGGATTCAGATCGGGCCCGCCGAGCACGCCGAGGATGTCGCCGCGCGCGGCGTCGAACGCGTCGGTCGGATCGCCAAGCGCGGTCACCGGCCGCAGCAATTGCGCGTCCTGGTTGTAGCGTGTGATCGAAACGCCATCGCCCTGCTGCATGAGCTGGACGAAGATCTCCGCCGCTTCGCGCAGGCTGGCGATCTTGCTGGTGCCGTCGCCGCGGTCTTCGGTCATCGAACCCGAGCGGTCGAGCACCAGCGCGACGGCGGCCGTCTGCCGCGCGACCGTTCGCGCCGACAGCGCGATCGTCCAGGTCTGTCCGCTCGCGGGTTCCACAACGGTCACCGTGCCGGTATCGACGTCGTTGACGTTGCCCGTCGAGTACTTGACCCACAGCCGCACGACCGCGATGTCGTTGCCGTTGGTCGGGCCGACGGTCTGCGGTGGCGAGACATTCGTGAACGACGCGTCGGTCGGGCTGCCCTGGAACTGCAGCGTCACCGGCCCGCCGGTGGACGACACCTCGAAGGTCGCCGCGAGCGCCAGCGTGTTGACCGCGCCGAGCGGCCTCTGCGGCACGTCGCCGAAGTCGAGCACCGGCGTGACCAGCGTGATCGCGGTCTGGCCGCACCTCTCGGCTTCGACGTACTGCGCGCCCTGCTTCACCACGAAGCCGAGCGTGTGCCATTGCGCGGCCATCGCCTCCATGTTGCCAACGCCACGGTCCCACGACTCGTAGCCGCCGTTGGCGGGCACGATCACTTCGTTGGGGCGCGGCACCGGCCACCAGTTGGTGCCGCACGCCTTGAAGTCGGCCTGCCACGGCAGCGCCATGCGCGCGGTGATGTCGCCCGCGGAGACGAGCGCGTGATCGAGCCGGAACGGTGCCGAGTAGTTGTTCGGATCGCGGAACTTCGCTTGATTCGCGGGGAAGCCGCCGGCTTCGATGCCCGGGAAAAACGCCGCGCCGACCGCGGCTTCGAGCGCGGCGCGGTCCAGCCCGTCGGGCGTCAACGTGTTGCTCGTCGCCGGTGGCGGCCAGTCGTTGACGTAGTTGCCGTTCTTCCACGCCTGCATCAGCGCGAACTGCGTCGGCGTCAGATCGCCCGCGGTTCCGCCGCCGCTGTTCAGTTGCGGCATGTTGCCGCCCGCGCCCTTGAGCTTGCCGAAGATGAGGTCGACCGTTCCCTGGTTGGTGATCGGGTGCGCGAACGAGTGGTGTCCGGCCGCCGATGCGCTGACCCACTGCGCGTCGAACGCGCGCTGCAGGATCGGATAGATGTGTTTGACGTAGGACACCGGCGAGGGCGTCGCCAGGAAGCCGCGGTCGATGGCGAACTGCAGCAGTGTGTCGTACAGCGTGATCACGCTGTCGATCTGCGGCGCGAACTTCGGCGGCCCGACGATGATCCACGCGCCGGTGGCGGTCAGTGTCGTGCTGGTGCCGTTGAGCTTGACCGTCGCTGTCACCGGCCCGTCGGCGACGTCGTCGTACCAGTTGTCGTTATCGAGGAAGTTGCCTATCGGCGTGTTGGTCGGCGACGCGGCCTTGCCGAACCCGCCCAGCACCAGCAGCCGCGCGTCGACGTCGGTACGGATCTCGCCGAGCGGCACCGTAACCGCGGGCTGGCTGGGCAGCTTGAACTTGCCGTTGTCGAACGCTGCTGTCTTGCTCGGACCCTTGATCGTGCGCGCACCCGGATCGATCGTCACATCGGCGGCAGGCACGCTGGCATTGCGACCCGTCGCGGCCTTCTTGTTGACGAGATGCACGGTCCACTCGATCTCGGCGTCGGCAGCCGTCAGCTCCTGCACCAGCGCGCCGTTCTGGTCGTAGCCGAAAATCCGGAAGCGCGCCGCCTGCCGCTTCACGCGGCATTGCGCGTCCTTGTAGCCGCCGGGCGGCGCGTCGTACTTGCCGGGGATCTCGGGGCCGATGAAGAACTCGTCGGGGCTGTTGCCGACCCGCGCGATGCCGATCGCCGGGTGGATCTTGACGCTGGTGATGGCCATGTGTGCTCCTGCCGGAAGTCGGCGCCGAAGGGTGGGGCGCGAGCCGGGGGGCATTGCAGCACCGCGCGTGCTGCGCGTTCGGTGAATATCGGCTCGCGCCAACGCGAAGATTCGCGCCCGCGCAAACCAAGGCGGGCGTCCCGAGATCGCGTTCATTGCGCGGGCATGCGGCGGCGCAGGCCTGGGACGACCGGAGCCGTCGATGGATCGACCGCGTTGCGCGCGGCGCAGTCCAGGTTCCAGCCGATTCGACCGCAAGAACCGAAGCGCGCGCACGGTCGCGGCGGGTAGGCTTCCGCCCATGCGCACCCGCGACCTGCTCGATCTGCTGGCGCTCGCCGCACTGTGGGGCGCGAGCTTTCTGTTCATGCGATATGCGGCGCCGGCGTTCGGTCCGTTCGCTCTGGTGCAGGTGCGGGTGGTGATCGCCGCCGCTTTCCTGCTGCCGCTACTGCTCGCCAACGGCGCGTGGCCGGCGCTGCGGGCCCACGCTGCGCCCGTGTTGGCGGTCGGCGTGCTGAATTCCGCCATTCCGTTCGTGCTGCTGACATACGCGGTGCTGTCGCTGACCGCAGGATTCGCATCGATCCTTAACGCGACCACGCCGCTCGCCACCGCGTTGATCGGCCGGCTGTGGCTCGGCGATCGCATTCGCCCGCTGCAGTGGCTCGGGTTGGCGATAGGCATTGCCGGCGTGACCGTGCTCGTGTGGGGCAAGGTCGACTTCAGGCCGGGCGCGACGCACTGGCAATCCACGCTCGCCATCGGCGCGGCGCTCGTCGGCGCGATCGCTTATGGGGCCGGGGCCAACTTCACGAAGAAACACGTGATGGGTGTCGCTCCGCTCGCGGTTGCGACCGGCAGCCAGCTCGGCGCGACGATCGCGCTACTTCCGTTCGCGGTCCTGTTCTGGCCCGAGGCGCAGCCCGATGCGCGCGCCTGGGTGGCGGCGACTCTGCTGGCAATCGCCTGCACGGGGTTGGCGTACTTGCTGTACTTCCGGCTGATCGCGCGCGTCGGCGCGATGCGCGCGGCGGCGGTGACCTTTCTGATCCCGGTGTTCGCAACCCTGTGGGGCGCGGCTTTCCTGAGCGAGGCGCTGACGTTGCAGATGGCCGGCGGTGGCGTCGTGATCCTCGCTGGCACGGCGCTGGCGCTCGGTCTGGTCGGTAGCGGCCGTCGCGTGGACGCGCAACCGGAGAGCGCCGTCGCCCGTTCACGCACCTTGCGAGGCGAACGATGACCCTGGCGACCGTTCGGCGCAGGGTGCGCGCTCGGGCCGCGAATCGCTACTGCCGCTTCCCTGTGATCTCGGCGTAGAACGCGTCGTGCGCCGGCGGCCGGCCGAGGAAGGCTTCGACCAGCGCATGCGGCGGGCGCTGACCGCCCATCGCGAGTATCGCTTGCCGATAGCGCCGCCCCGCGGCGGGATCGAGCAGGTTGCCCTTGAAGCCGGCGAGCATGTCCAGCGCCAGCACCTCCGACCACATGTAGCCGTAATAGCCCGCGGCGTAGCCGCCCATCAGATGGCCGAAGCCGGCCGGAAACAGCGTGCCTTCCACGTGGCCCAGTCGCGAGGCGCGTTCGATCTCGGCCCACACGGCCAGCGCCGGCTGCGGCGCGCCGCGATGCAGCCGCATGTCGAAGGTCGCGAACTGCCACTGGCGCGCATAACGCATGCCGATGCCGAAGCGGCGCGCCTCGCGCAGCCGCTCGACCGTCGCGGGCGTCAGCGGCGGGCACTGCGGACACAGTTGCGCGAACAGCGCGAGCGGCTGTTCGCGCCGCGCCCACTCCTCGAACATCTGCGACGGCGCTTCGACGAAGTCGCGCTTGACGCTGGTGCCGCCGTGATCGACATAGCGCGTCTTCGACAGCACCCCGTGCAATACGTGGCCGAACTCGTGCAGCAGCGTCTCCAGCTCGTCGTGCGTCAGGCCGCGGCGGTCCAGGTTCGCCACCAGCGCCGACACCGGCGTGCGCTTGGCGAGCGTCGACACCGAGCGCACCGTGAACGCCGCCGCATGGTTGTACTTGCCCGGGCGCGGGAACAGGTCGAGGTAGATGCCGCCGACGAACGCGCCGGGCCGCCCCGCCGCCGTACGCTCGTACACGTCGTAGTAGCGCACGTCGTCGGCCCAGCGCGGCACGTCGCGCGCGACGAAGGCGACGCCGTACAGCACTGCGGCCAGTTTCAGCGCATAGGCGACGCTCGTTTCGGTGGGAAAGTACGCGCGCAACGCCTCCTGGTCGATCGCGAAACGCGCGCGCCGCACGCGTTCGGAGTGAAAGGGCACGTCCCAGCGATGCAATTGCACGCGCTCGAGCGGCACGCCGAGCAGCGCCGCCTTGTCGGCGCGCAGTTCCTGCAGGTCGCGCGCTTCGCCCTCATCGACCGCCGCCTTCACCTTGGCCAGAAAGTCCTCCACCGCGGCCGGCGACCGGGCCATCGTCCGCCGCAACGAGAACGTCGCATAGTCCGGATAACCGTAGATACGCGCCAGTTCGTGGCGCAGCGCAAGCGCGCGGTCCAGCAGTTCCAGGTTGCGTTCGCCGCCCTCGCGCTGTTTGGCGATCCACACGCGGCGGCGCGCGTCTTCGTCGACCGCGTTCTCCAGGAACGGCACGTAGGTCGGATAGTCGAGCGTGACGATCAGGCGCCCTTCGGCGTCGCGCTGCCGCGCGGCGATCCATGCGGGCGGCAGGCCGCGCGCCTCCTCCTCGCTGACCGCGACCGTCGTCCGGTCCTCGTTGATGTTGCTCTGGAACTGCAGCGACAGCTTGTCGAGTTCCTCGCGGATCGCCTTGACGCGGGCGCGCTTGTCCGCCGCCAGGGCGACGCCGGCATCCTCGAACGCCTCCAGCAGGTCCTGCCGGTACAGCGCATCGATCGCGTCGCGCGGCTTTAACGCGCGCACGCGCGCGTACAGCCGGTCGCTCTGGAACAGCTCGGTATCGAACGGCGTGAACGCCTCGACGCATTTGCGCGCGGCATCGCGCGTGGCCTGATCGACCGCGACATTGGCGAGCAGGTACACCGGATAGACGAAGTCCTGCACCGACGCCGACAGGCGGTTCCATTCCGCGAGGATGGCGCCCGCGCCGCTCGCCCTTTCCATGCGCGCCTTCTGGCGCCGAGCATTCTCCAGCTCTTGCGGGCAGCGCGCTTCGATCGCCGCCGCGTCGAGGATCGGCACCGGCGGCCGTTCGGCCGCGGCCGCCGGCGCCAGCAGGCCGGCGCCGAACGCGGCGGCGGCGAGAAAGCGGCGTAACGCGTGTTTGTTCATCGTCGTCCTTCGATCGTTGATCCGTTGGCCGTCGGCACGCCGGCCGGCGCTCCGGAGAACGGCCGCCGGAGCGCGGATCACGTCCCGCCCGACTGCGTCTTGCGCGGCTGCCACAGCACGTCGCTGCCGCCGGCGGCACGGTTCAGCACGCGCGCCAGCACGAACAGCAGGTCCGACAGTCGGTTCAGATACCGGCGCGGCGCTGCGTTCACCGTCTCGACGTTGGCGAGTTCCACCAGCGCGCGCTCGGCGCGCCGGCACACGGTGCGACATACGTGCGCCAGCGCCGCGGCGCGGCTGCCGCCGGGCAGGATGAACTCGGCCAACCGCGGCAGGTCCGCGTTGTAGTGCGCCAGCCGCGCGTCGAGCCGCACCACCTGCTCGTCCTTGATCATCGAATGGCCGGGGATGCACAGCTCGCCGCCAAGATCGAACAGGTCGTGCTGGATGTCGGCCAGATCGGCGCGCACCGCCTCGGGCATGGCCTCGGTCAGCAGCAGGCCGATGAACGAGTTCAGTTCGTCGACTTCGCCCAGCGCGCGGATGCGCAGGCTGTCCTTGCGCGTGCGCGTGCCGTCGCCCAGCCCGGTGGTGCCGTCGTCGCCGGTGCGGGTGGCGATCGCGGTCAGCCTCTTGCCCATGGCCTAAGATTGCCCTCGTCTCGAATCGGAGGCCGATTATGAACGCGCCCGCCACGCTCACCGCCCTGCGCCGACCGTTGCCCGCAGCGTTCGCGGAAAAATTGCAGGCGACCTTCGGCGCCAAGGTGTCGTTCGCCGCCGCCGTGCGCGAGCATCACGGCCGCGACGAATCGGCCTACGCGCCGATGCCGCCCGATGCGGTGCTGTTCGCCGAATCGACGGAGGACGTCGCCGCGCTGGTGCGGCTCGCCGGCGAGTATCGAGTACCGGTCATTCCGTTCGGCGTCGGCTCATCGCTCGAAGGGCATCTGCTGGCGGTGCAAGGCGGCGTCAGCGTCGATGTGTCGAAGATGAACCGCGTGCTCGCCGTGCATGCGGAGGATCTGACCGTGACGGTGCAGGCGGGCGTGACGCGCAAGCAATTGAACGACGAGCTGAAATCGTCCGGCTTTTTCTTCCCGATCGACCCCGGCGCCGATGCCTCGCTCGGCGGCATGTGCGCGACGCGCGCCTCCGGCACCAACGCCGTGCGCTACGGCACGATGCGCGAAAACGTGCTGGCGCTCACCGTCGTCACCGGCGAAGGCAAGGTGATCCGCACCGCGCGCCGGGCCAAGAAGTCCAGCGCCGGCTACGACCTGACGCGGCTGTTCGTCGGCTCGGAAGGCACGTTGGGCGTGATCACCGAGATCACGCTCAAGATCTATCCGCTGCCGGAGGCGATCTCGGCGGCGATCTGCTCGTTCCCCTCGGTGGACGCCGCGGTGATGACGACGATCGCCACGATCCAACTGGGGGTGCCGATCGCGCGCTGCGAACTGCTCGACGCGTTGACGGTGAAAGCGGTCAACGCGCACGCGAAGCTGGGTTTGCCCGAAATGCCGCTTTTGCTTTTCGAGTTCCACGGCAGCGAAGCGGGCGTGCGCGAACAGGCCGAAACCGTTCAAATGATCGCGAAGGAAAACGGCGGCCGCGACTTCCAGTGGGCGACCACGCCCGAGGAACGCACGCGGCTGTGGAGCGCGCGCCACAACGCCTACTTTTCCTGCCTGCAACTTAAGCCCGGCTGCCGCTGCTCGACCACCGACGTGTGCGTGCCGATCTCGCGCCTAGCCGAATGCATCGGCGCGACGGTGAAAGACGTGGAACAAAGCGGTCTGCTGGCGCCGATCCTCGGCCATGTCGGCGACGGCAATTTCCACTGCGCGATCCTGCTCGACCCGAACGACGAACGCGAGGTCGAAGCGGCGGAAGCCCTGAACCGCCGCATCGTCGAGCGCGCGCTGGCGGCCGACGGCACCTGCACCGGCGAGCATGGCATCGGCCTGCACAAGATGGACTTCTTGGTCGAAGAGCTCGGCGCCGATGCGGTCGATCTGATGGCGCGCATCAAGCGCGCGTTCGATCCGCTGAACATCCTGAATCCGGGCAAGGTGCTCTATCTGTAGCTTGCCGCCGGCGTTACGCGCTGCGTCGTCCCGGCCGCCACCGCCAACCGCGCTTTGGTGATTCGATGAACGCCCCCGCAGAGCTCCAGCCGGCATCGCTGCCGCCGATCGAAGGCCGTGGCGCGATCGACCCCGCGCGCCAGCGCCAAGTGGTCGCGGCGCTGCGCGTGGTGCTGCCCGAGCACTGCATCCTGTACCGCGAAGAGGACACGCGCCCGTACGAGTGCGACGCGCTGACGCTGTTCCGGCAACTGCCGATGGTGGTCGCATTGCCGGAGACGGTGGAGCAGGTGCGGCAGCTGCTAAAGATCTGCCATGCGCTGGGCGTGCCGGTGGTGCCGCGCGGCGCCGGTACATCGCTGTCCGGCGGCGCGCTGCCGCACGGCGCCGGCGTGCTGCTGTCGATGGCGAAGTTCAACCGCATCCTGGCCGTCGATCCGCTGGCGCGCACCGCCACCGTCGAGCCCGGCGTGCGCAATCTGGCGATCTCCGAGGCCGCCGCGCCCTATGGGCTCTACTACGCGCCGGATCCGTCCAGCCAGATCGCCTGCACGATCGGCGGCAACGTGGCGGAGAACTCCGGCGGCGTGCATTGCCTGAAGTACGGGCTGACCGTGCACAACGTGCTGGCGGTGCGCGGCTTCACGAGCGACGGCGAGGAAGTCGCTTTCGGCAGCCGCGCGCTGGATGCGCCGGGGCTGGATCTGCTGGCACTGGTGATCGGCTCGGAGGGGATGCTGGCGGTGGCCACCGAGATCGTCGTCAAGCTGGTGCCCAAGCCACAGACCGCGCGCTGCATCATGGCCAGCTTCGCCGACGTGGAAACCGCAGGCCAGGCCGTGGCGGCGGTGATCGCCGCCGGGATCATCCCCGC
>DATLZG010000420.1:0-5093 GCA_035574095.1 Burkholderiaceae bacterium
CGGCGGTTTCGCCGCGGTGATGGCGATCACGTTGCTGCGCCTGTCGGCGCGCGGCTCGCCGCGCCTGCAGCGGTTGCTCTTCGCGTACGCGGCGTTCGGGCCACTGCTGTTCGTCGTCACCAATCAGCACGCGGCGCCGTACCTGGACCGCTTGTGGCTGCCGAGCCTGCTGCTCGTCAACGGCGCCGCGCTGGCGGTGGCGATCGGGGCGCGCGTGCGCCAGCGCGAAGCGCCGCCGCTCACCGTGCTGGCGGGAATGGCGATCGCGCTGGCCGCCGCATTGCATGATTTCCTGCTGACGCAAGGGGTGGCGATCGGCACCCGCACGCTGGCGCTGCACTGGGCCGGCCCGCTGCTGCTGATGGCGCTCGCCACCCCGTTGGTGGACCGCTTCGTGCGCATCCTGCGCGAAGCCGAGAACGCGCGCGCCGAGCTGGAGACGCGCGTGCGCGAACGCGAGCAGCTTCTGAAACGCAACTTCGAGCGCCTGCGCGAGTCCGAACGCGCGCAGGCGCAGGCGCAGGAGCGGCAACGCATCATGCAGGACATGCACGACGGGCTGGGCAGCCAGCTGCTGTCGTCGCTGATGCTGGTCGAACGCAAGGGCGTGACGCAGGAGCAGATGGTGCAGATCCTGCGCGAGTGCATCGACGACATGCGGCTGGCGATCGACGCGCTCGCCACCGAGGACGCCGGGCTGCTGTCGGCGCTCGGCAACCTGCGCTACCGGATGGAGCCGCGCCTGAAGGCGGCCGGCATCGAACTGGCGTGGACGGCGCGCGGGCTGCCGGAGGAGATCGACATCCATCCGGACGCGGTGCTGCCGATCCTGCGCATCGTGCAGGAGGCGCTGACCAACGCGCTGAAGCACAGCCGCGCGCGCGCGGTGCACGTGGTGATCGCGCTCGAGGACGGCGGCGACGCGCCGTGGCTGAGCATCCGCGTGACCGACAACGGCCGCGGCATCGTGCAGGAAGGCGTGGGCGGCCGCGGGCTGCTGAACATGCGCGCCCGCGCGCAGAAGATCGGCGCGCAACTGAAACTGGAAACCGTGCCCGGCGCCGGCACGCTGGTGCAGTTGCGCTACAAGCTCGAGCCGGTCGAAGTCAACACGATACTGCGCACGACGCAGGTGCCGCTGAATACCCAGGCGGTCATCGAGCGCGTGCGGCAGGGGTAATGACCCCGCGCCGCGACTCCGACGACGACGACTTCTTCGCCGCCGCGCCGCCCGCTCGCACGGTCGTGCCGGCGGCGCACGATGAACCGCTGCTACGGCTCGGCCGCCGGCTGCCCGCCGGCGTGTACCTCGGCACGTCCTCGTGGAGCTTTCCCGGCTGGAACCGCATCGTCTACGGCGGCGACTACACCGAAGCGCAGCTCGCGCGCGACGGGCTGGCGGCGTACGCGGCGCACCCGGTGCTGCGCGCGGTCGGCATCGATCGCGGCTTTTACCAGCCGCTCGCGCCGCACGACTACGCGCGCTACGCGCAGCAGGTGCCGGCGGCATTTCGCTTTCTGGTCAAGGCGCCGGCCGCCGTCACCGACGCGGTGCTGCGGAGCGCCGGCGGCGAGCCCACCGGCCCCAACCCGACATTTCTCGACGCCGCCGCCTGCGCCGAGCGCTTCGTGCTGCCCGCGCTGCAGGGTCTGGGGACGAAGGCCGGGCCGCTGGTGTTTCAGCTTTCGCCGCTGCCGCGCGAGTGGCTACAGCCGCCCGCGGCGCACGCGCTGATCGAGCGCATCGGCGCGTTCCTCGCCGCTCTGCCGCGCGCGGTCGATGGCCGGACGCCGACCTACGCAGTCGAAGTGCGCGACGGCGCGCTGCTGACGCCGCGCCTCGTGCGCACTCTGCGCGCGGCGGGCGCGCGGCTGACGATCGGCATCCATGCACGGCTGCCGAACGCCGCGCGCCAGGGCGCGGCGCTGCGCGCGATGGAAGCGGACGGCGACGAAGGCGAGACGTGGCAGTTGCGCGGCCCGCTGGTGGTGCGCTGGAACCTGCACGCCGGTTATCGCTACGAGGAGGCGAAGCGCCGTTACGCGCCGTTCGACCGCCTGCTCGACCCGGACCTCGTCACGCGCGGTGCGCTCGCGCACCTGATCCGCATCGCGCTCGCCAGCCGCCAGCCGGCATTCGTGATCGTCAACAACAAGGCCGAGGGCTGCGCGCCGCTGTCCTGCGTGGAGTTGGCGCGGGCGGTGGTCGGGCCGACTATCTGACCGAGCTCGCAGGGGCACGGAGGCTCAGCCGTCGCACCGCGAACAGAAGCAAGCCGCCGATGCAGACGAGCGAGAGAACGCCGGGCTCCGGAACCCGCATCATCACGAACCCGTGTACGCGACCTTCGGTGTCGATGAATTCGCCGACGATCCAACCCAGATCGTTGTTCCCTTCGGCGAATGTGCTATCGGCGCCGGGCACCGAAAACAACGTGAAGTCGCCGAGCGTCCCGAAGAACCCTTGCACTCCGCCCGGACCGGTTATCCAACCGGCCAGTTCGCCGCTCGAGTCGATGGCGCGAGGCCGCGTAACTCCAGGGCCACCCGCGTCGAGGTTGGTTCGAGTTCCGGTCGTTACCTCGACGATGAAACCGCCGATTGGGAACTCGCTGCCCACTACCACACCTCCGTTCGTAATCCCCTGCGCAATCGTGAAATTGAACGGGTCGCCAATGAGCGTAAGCGTGCCAAGCAGGCGGTCATAGACGAAACCTTGCGATCCCGCGCCGGCCGTTTCGAAATTGCCACTGATGTAACGGCCGTCGGGCGAAATCGCCCGCAGGAAAGTGTTGACGGCGCCGGCAATCGCGAACGGCGTGTAGACGCCGCCCTCCAGGATGTATCCAATTTCACCGATGGGGCGGCCCGAGCTGTCCCTTTCTCCTCGGTTCCATGAGCCGACGACGATTCCGCTGTCGGAGATTCCCAAGGCCCCCCAACTCACTGCGGCCGCATCGGGCGCTGCCACCACGCTAAAGATGCCGCCCGTGTAAGTGATGCCGAATGCGCGACCAGCGCTGACGGCCCAACCGACTGCAGTGCCGGAATTGTTTACATCCCAAAGTGCCGTATCGGTCGCGCCCGGGTAATCGACCACCGTGAATATCGGTTCGGCAGATACCGAGCCGCAGGCGAGCGACGCCGCGAGCAGCAAGCGACAAATCGCAGTGCCGAGTTTGCTCATAGCCACCTCCACACTTGTTCGATCGGCGCCTCCACCTTTTCGTAGGCGCATCTGCGGCACAGCAAACGTCGTGCCCGTCGACGCAATCGCTTGATAACACGCGGCATCGTCCCCGCATCGGACGTCATTGCCCGCCGCGTGTCAACTGCGCCGACGGCTCGCTTCAGTCCTGAAACAACTCGCCGTCGGCCGCGACCGCCAGAAACTGCACCTGCTGGCCGCGCAGGAACGCGAGCGCCTCGTCCACCGGCTTGAGCATCGCGATCGTCGTGCATGCGCCGGCGGCCGCGCATACCGGCGCGGCCACCGAGACGCTCTGCCAATGCGTCACCGGCCACCCGGTGCGCGGATCGAGGATGTGGCAGAAGCGGCGGCCGTCGCGCTCGAAGCAGCGCTCGTAGTCGCCGGAGGTGGCGACCGCGCCGCGGGCGAGTTCGATGGCGCCGATCGTGACCCCGCTGGCGGCGCGCGGATGCTGGATGCCGATCGACCACGGACGGCCGTCCGGTTGCGGCCCGAACGCGCGCACGTCGCCGCCGAGATTGACGAAGCCGCGCCGCGCGCCGTGGGACTCCATCGCCGCCGCCGCGCGGTCGGCCGCGTACTCCTTGCCGATTCCGCCGAAATCGATCTCCATGCCCGCGCGCGTCAGCCGCAGATAGGGGCGCCGCCATTCGACCTGCCGCCAGCCGATCAGCGGCAGCAGCGCATCGATCTCGTCCTGCCGCGGCACGCGCTGCGCGGCGAAGTCCCAAGCCCGGCGCAGTACGCCGGAGGTCGGATCGAACAGGCCGCCGCTCAACTCGTACAGGCGCGCGCCGAAGTCGAGCAGCGCCGCCGTTTCGGCGTCGACCTCGACCGCTGCGCCGCCGGCCGCCGCGTTGATGCGGGCGACCACGCTGTCGGCGCGATAGCGCGAGTACTTCGCCTCGATGCGCCGCACCTCGGCGATCGCCGCTTCCGCCCAGGCGCGCGCGCGCGCTTCGTCCGCCGCACAGACGCGGATCTCGCAGCGCGACGCCATCGCGCTGAACTCGATGCCGAATTCGTGCAGCGCGGTCACTTGCTGGAGTGGTCCTTCCGCTTCGCCGCGAAGGTGCGCCGGAACTTCTCCACCTTCGGCGCGACGACGAACATGCAGTAGCCCTGCGCCGGATGGTGGCGGAAGTATTCCTGGTGATAGTCCTCGGCGCGAAAGTAATCGGGCGCCGGCACGATCTGCGTGACGATCTCGGCGTCGTAATGCGGCGCGATCTCGCGCACGATCTCCTCGGCGATATGGCGCTGCTCGTCCGAGTGATAAAAGATCGCCGAGCGGTATTGCGTGCCGACATCGTTGCCCTGCCGGTTCAATTGCGTCGGATCGTGGATCGTGAAGAAGACTTCGAGGATCTCGCGATACGAGATCCGGCGCGGGTCGAACTCGACGCGCACCACTTCCGCGTGCCCGGTGTCGCCGCCGCACACCTGTTCGTAGGTCGGTCGCGCGACGTGGCCGCCGCAATAACCGGACTCCACGTCGACCACGCCTTGCAGCTCCTCGTACACCGCCTCCAGACACCAGAAACAGCCGCCGGCGAGCGTGGCGAACTCGTTGCCGGGACGGGGTGTCGGTCCAAGGGGATGCTCGATCGACATGGCGTGCCTCCTGGCCGCGTACGGACGGCGAGCTTAGAACCCAGGCGGTCTCAAGTTCCAAGTGCAACGTTGAGAGATTTCAATTGAGCGTCCCATGCTTCGTTCGGTGTCATCCAGTTGAGCGTCGGTCGCGGACGATTGTTCAGTCGCGCGGCAACGGCGTTCAGTTCACGCTGGGTCAGGGCGGCGAGGTCGGCGCTCTTGGGCAAGTACTGGCGCAGCAGGCCATTGGTGTTTTCGTTCGTCCCCCGTTGCCACGGACTGTGTG
>DATLZG010000421.1:0-9775 GCA_035574095.1 Burkholderiaceae bacterium
CCGCCACGGCGGGAAGCCGGTCGCGGCGTTCGTCGTCGCCCCCGATTGCGCGCAGGCGCGCTTTTTCCCGATGCTGTTGCTGCCGCTCGTGCAACGCGCGCTGCGCGGGCGCGCGGCCGTGCCGGACCGGGTCGAACTGGTCGTCAAGCGCAGCGGCGCAGAAATCGCCGCGCAACTGCGCATCGCGGCGCCTGCGCTGTGCGGCGACGACGCCGAGCTGGCGCGCGTGCGCGATCGGCTCGCCGGACTGTACGATGGGCGCGCGCGGCTCGAGTGCAGCGAGCCCGAGCCCACAACCAGCCTCTTCACGCTGTACGTACCACAGTGAACGCGCCGACCGCCGTCATCGCCGAAGACGAGGCCACGCTGCGCCAGCAACTGGTCGAACAGCTCGGCCGGCTGTGGCCGGAGTTGCGTATCGTCGCCGAAGCCGGCGACGGGATCGAAGCGCTGCGTTGCCTGGAGGCGTTCCGTCCCGACGTGCTGTTTCTCGACATCAACATGCCCGGCGCGACCGGCATCGAAGTGGCACGGCAGGCGAGCGGGCGGGCGCGCGTCGTGTTCGTCACCGCCTACGACGAGCACGCGGTGGCCGCGTTCGAACACGGCGCGATCGACTACGTGTTGAAGCCCGTCTCCGCGGCGCGCCTGTTCACGACCGTCAGCCGGCTGAAGGAGCGGCTCGGCGCCCCGCCCGCCCGGCTCGACGGCGTGCTCGAACGCATCGGCGCGCCGGCGCCGCCGCGCAGTTACCTGCGCTGGATCAACGCCTCGGTCGGGCAGAACCTGCGCCTGATCACGGTCGAGGAGATCGTCTTTTTCCAGGCCGACAACAAGTACACGCGCGTCGTCACCCGCGACGGCGAAGCGCTGATCCGCAAACCGCTGAAGGAGTTGGTCGAGGAGCTCGACCCGCAGCATTTCTGGCAGATCCACCGCTCCACCCTGGTCAACGCCGCCGCGATCGCCGGCGTGACGCGCGACTTTCGCGGCCGCATGCTGGTGAAGCTCAAGAATCGCGAAGAAACGCTGCTCGTCTCGGACACCTACACGCACCTGTTCCGGCAGATGTAACTGCGCGGCCGCAGACCGCGCCGCCACGTCCGCACTCCCGCCAACGCTCGAGAGCGCTGCGCGTGGCGCCGGCATCACGCGGCGCTGCCGCGCGTCGGGGTACTCGACGAAGACCGCACCGCGCCGCTGTCATTCCGACGACGAGCACAGCGAGGAGTAGGAATCTCGAATGCTCGATCGTTTGCGATCCCTCCGCGGCGCGCCGGCACGCGCGCCCGGATGACGCCGGTAATCCGGCTTAGCTTGAACTGCGTCAGGGTCGGCCTCAGCTTGCTTCCTATAATCGGCCCGCCTCGCTGACCGGAAAGAAAACTCATGGCCACGAAAAGACACGCCCGCGTGCTGATCCTAGGATCGGGTCCCGCCGGGTACACGGCCGCGATCTATGCGGCGCGCGCCAACCTGAAACCGATGCTGATCACCGGGCTGGCGCAAGGCGGCCAGTTGATGACCACGACCGACGTCGACAACTGGCCCGCCGACGCCGACGGCGTGCAGGGGCCGGAGCTGATGGCGCGCTTCCAGCGGCACGCCGAGCGCTTCGGCACCGAGATCGTGTTCGATCACGTGCACACCGTCTTCCTGCGCGAGCGGCCGTTCCGGCTGGCGGGCGATTCCGGCGAATACACCTGCGACGCGCTGATCGTCGCCACCGGCGCCTCGGCCAAGTACCTCGGCTTGCCGAGCGAGCAGGCGTTCATGGGCAAGGGGGTGTCGGGTTGCGCCACCTGCGACGGCTTTTTCTACCGCGACCAGGACGTGTGCGTGGTCGGCGGCGGCAACACCGCGGTGGAAGAGGCGCTGTATCTGGCCAACATCGCGCGCAAGGTGCATGTGATCCACCGCCGCGACAGGTTCCGCGCCGAGCCCATTTTGGTCGACAAGCTGCTGGCGCGCGCGGCCGAAGGCAAGGTCGAGCTGCACTACTGGCACGAGCTGGACGAAGTGCTGGGCGATGACAGCGGCGTGACCGGCGTGCGCATCCGCTCCAACAAGACCGGCGCGAAGAAAGAGCTGAAGCTTTCCGGCTGCTTCATCGCCATCGGACATCAGCCGAACACCGAGATCTTCCAGGGTCAACTGGAAATGGTGAACGGCTACCTCGTCACCCGCGGCGGATCGAACGGAATGGCGACGATGACCAGCGTGCCGGGCGTGTTCGCCGCCGGCGACGTGCAGGATCACGTCTATCGACAGGCGGTCACGTCCGCCGGCACCGGCTGCATGGCGGCGCTGGACGCGCAGCGCTGGCTGGAAGCGGAAGCCGAAGCACCCGCCGCGCAGCAGGCGGTCGCCGCCTGAGCGCGGCTAGCCGGCGCTCGTCTGCCGCTGCGCGGTGACCAGATCGGCCAGCGCGGCGACCGACGCGAAGTACTTGCGCGTCTGCTGCGAGTTGGGCGACAGCTCGACGCCGTAACGGCGCTTCAAAGCGAACGCCAGCTCGAGCGCGTCGACCGAATCCAGCCCGAGCCCGTCGCCGAACAGCGGCGCATTGGCGTCGATGTCGGCCGGCGTCAGCGCCTCCAGTTGCAGCGTGTCGATGATCAGGCGCTTCAGTTCTTCGTGCAGTCGTTCCATGTCGTGCTTCGGTTGGACGCCGGGTACACTGCCGCCGCTCTCGCAACCGCGGCCCTGCAGTGACGGCCGCAGTCTAGTCGAAGAAGACTCCCTCCCATGCCGCGCAATGCCGCGCCCGCAGATGCGCTGGTGGCCACCGATGTGTACTTCCGCTATCGCCGCGACGCCGACTGGGCGGTCCAAGCGGTCGATCTGCGCCTGGCCGCCGGCACGGTGCTCGGACTTCTTGGACCCAACGGTGCCGGCAAGACGACGCTGCTGAAGCTCGTCAGCGGCTTGCTGCAGCCCGAGCGCGGAACGCTGGCGCGCGCGCCGGCGCAGGCGTTCGCGCTGGTCGGACAGGAGAACGCGTTTTATCCGCGCCTGACCTGCCGCGAAAACCTCGCGTTCTTCGCCGCCGCCGCGCGCGTGCCGCGAGAACGACGAACCGAACGCGTACGAGCCTGCCTGCAGGCGACAGCCTTGACCGAGCTGGCCGATCGGCGCGCAGAAGAATGTTCCGGCGGCGCGAAGCGCCGGCTCAACCTGGCGATCGGCCTGCTCGCCGATCCGGCGCTGCTGCTGCTGGACGAACCGACCGCGAACGTCGACCCGCAGGCGCGCGCCTTTCTGCTCGATGCCGTGCGCGCGCTGCGCGACCAGGGCAAGGCGATCGTGTACGCGTCGCACTACATGGAGGAAGTGGAAGCGGTGGCCGACCGCATCGCGATCATCGATCGCGGCCGCCTGATCGCGCACGGCGGATTGGAGGAGATCCTCGGCCGCGAGCGGCGCCTGCGCGTGCGCGTCGAGGGCGACGCGGCTTTGCCGGCGGGCTGGCAACGCGAGCGCCCGGGGTGGTGGAGCATCGAGCTGGCGGCGGCGGACGCGATCGCCGCCGCGCTGGCGCAGCTCGAACGCGCCGGCGTGGCGGTGCGCAGCGTGCACTACGGCGCGCGCAATCTGGAAGACGTGTTCCTCGCGCTGACGCAGCGCTCGTTGCGCGACTGACGATGTTGCGCGCGCTCGTCGCCAAGGAACTGCTGGCGCTGCGCCGCGACCCGCACGCGCTCGCGGTGCTGTTCCTGATGCCGACCGTGTTCATCGTCGTCATGTCGCTGGCGCTGCGCGACAGCTTTCGGCTGGACACCGCCGGCGCGCTGCGCGTGCTCGCGGTCGACGAGGATCGCTCGCCGGCGTCGCAACGCCTGCTCGAGCTGGCCGCAGCCGCGGCGACCGCAAACAGCGTCGCCGAAGCGCGTAGCGCGCTCGCCCGGCGCCAGGCCGATGCGGTGTTCGTCATCGGCGCCGGCTTCGGCAAACGGCTGGCTGCGCGCCAGTCGCCCGCGCTGACGCTGATCGCCGAACCCGGCACGCCGCTCGCGTTGCTGGAGCGCGAGCGCGGTCGCTGGGAGCGCGCTTTCGGCACGCTGCGCGCCGAGTTTGCGCTGCGCTCGGCCGCGGCGCTGGCGCCGGCGCTGGCCGAAGTGGATCTGGCGCGCGCCGGCGCGAGCGAGCCCGCGATCGCGCTCACCTCCTCCTCTCCGCACACGCTGACCTCGGTGCAGCAAAGCGTGCCGGCGTGGCTGGTGTTCGCGATGTTCTTCGTCGCGCTGCCGGTATCCACGCTGCTGATCGGCGAACGCCAACAGGGCACGCTCGACCGCCTGCGCAGCCTCGCGGTACCGCCTTGGCTGCTGATCGCCGGCAAGCTGCTGCCGTTTTTCCTCGTGCACCAGGTGCAACTGGTGCTGATGCTCGCGGTCGGCCGCTGGCTGGTGCCCGCGCTGGGAGGCGACGCGCTGTCGCTCGCCGTGGACGTCGCCGCGCTGCTGCTGGCGAGCGCGGCCACGAGCTGCGCCGCGCTGGGGCTGGCGCTGGCGATCGCCACGCTGGCGCGCACGACCGAGCAGGCCACGATCGCCGCCGGCGGCGTGAACATCGTGCTCGGCGCGCTAGGCGGCATCATGGTTCCGAAGCAGGTGATGCCGGCGGCGATGCAATCGGTCACCGCCGTATCGCCGATGGCGTGGGGGCTGGACGCGTTCGTCGACGTATTCGCGCGCCGAGCGGCCGTGCCCGACGTGCTGGCGCCGGCGGCCGCGCTCCTGGCCTTCGGCGGCGCGGCGCTGGCGCTGGGCGCCTGGCGGCTACGCGCAAGGTGAATTCGTTCTCGGCCGCGGATGGACACGGACTGCCACGGATTGCTGGGCTCCGCAATCCGGTGGCGCCGCGAACGGCAAGCGCGACAGGTCCATGGCGAGCGCGCATTCACGCCGATCCCGAAATCCGTGGAATCCATCGTTGCTTGGCCCGTCCACCGCGCGGCAGCGGAGGCGCGACCTGCGATCGCGCTTCGCGCGGATGCCACTGAGCCCGAACGAATCCGCCGCCATCGGTGCGAATCCGCGGCAAGCGCTCAGCTTTCCGCCGCCACCGCCTTGAACAAGGCCGCTTCGCGGTCGGCCAGCGCGCGCAGACGAGCGGCGAGGTGTCCGGCGTCGAGCGGCAAGCGCCCCTTGCTCATGCGCGCGGCGTCGTACGCGAACTCGCGCCAGGCGTCGCCGATCGCCGTCGTCTCCATCGCCAACGACTGCAGGTTGCGGTTGCCGAGCAACCGCCCGGCCTCCTGCAGAAACGCCGCGTACAGGAAGCGAAAGCCGCCGCCGCCGGTGCCGATTTCCTCCTGCATGCGCACGATATGGCCGACGAAGCGGCGCGCGTAGTCGCGCGGCGCCTGCGCCGCGACCTGCTGCACCTTGCGCGCCAGATAGCGAATGCCGTGCACGCCGACGAAAGGCAGGATCGGCTGCAGCATCGTGCGGCACGTGCTTCTCAATGCCGCCGGCACGAGCGGGGCGACGTCGACCGGCGGCGGCGCGCCGTCGAAGTAGTACAGCAGCCCCTTCGGCGCCAGCACGCCGCGCACGAAGCGCGCGCGCGTCAGTTCCGCCGCGCCGCTGCGGGTCGGTGCGTCGAACACCGGATCGCTGATCAGATACTCGCCGCCTTCGGCGCCGTACACGAGCAGATTGTGCGCGTTGAAGTGAAAGCGCATGTCGACCGGGATGTACGGCAGGAAGAAGACCGACGACTGCACGCCGACCAGCTTTCCCTGCGCGATCAGCTCGTCGAGGCGGCGCTCGCCCGCCAGCGGAGCGGAAAACGTCTCGAACTTCAGCGGCAGCCGCAGCACCTTGCGCAGCCGGCGCAGGATGTGCCGCGGCGGCATGCGGTACGAGATCAGCGGCATTTCGTTGATCCTGACCAGCCCGATGTAGGCGAACGCCAGCGCGGCACCGAGGCCGAACACCATCGCCTCGGACAACTCCACGCCCTGGCTGCGCAGCAGCCCGGAGACGACGCCGCTTTCGCAATGCGCCGATTGACGGTGCTCGAAAGACGCGACGGCGGCCATCACGCGCGCGGATCGAAGTCGCGCAACAGCGCCAGCGGCAGCCCGAGCGCCTGCGCGTAGCGCGCCTGCCAGCGCGCCGGCAGCTTGGCGAACGGCTGTCGCAGATGGCGCTGCAGCCGCCACGACCATATGCCCGCCGTCTTCGCCAGCGTCGGCACATCGAAGCGGCGCGCGTACATGAAGTACTCGAGCGCGCCCGACTCGCCGCGGCGCACGCGCTGCAGCGCCGCCGCCGCCAGCGCTTCGAAGTGCTCGACCGCCGCCGACGTCACCAGCTCCTCGGCCTCCCAGCCGCGGCTCGGTACCAGCGTGATGCGGCCGTCGGCATCGACCGCGTACACGGCCTTGCAGCGGCCGCCGAGGGTGGCGTTGCCTTCCTGCGGGACTTCCTCGACGCGCATCGGTCAGACCACGGTCAGGTGCATGAAGCCGGTCGAGAAACGGCCCGACTCGGGTACCAGGCACAGGATGCGCTGGCCGCGCTGCAGGCGGCCCGACGCGACGAGGTCGTGCAGCATCAGGTACAGCGCCGCCGCGCCGGTATTGCCGCGCTGCGCGAGGTTGCTGAACCAGCGGCTGCGCGGCAACGCAAAGCCGACGCGCTCGAGCGCCTGCTCGATCGGCGCGGCGAAAAACTGCGACGACATGTGCGGCAGAAACCAGTCGACGTCGGCCGCGGTCAGCCCGCGCCGCTCGATCAGCGTGGCGAGCGGCCGCTGCAGGCAGTACTCGACGACGTGCGCATTCAGCAGCTTCACGTCCTGCTTGAGCGCCAGCACCGAACGCGCGCCGAGTTCGTCGTGCGCACAGTCGAGCCAGCTCGTCAGCCGCCCGGCGGCGTCCTTCTCCGTGCCCGCGTACATGCACACCGGCAGCTCGTGGGCGTACGAAAACAGGTCGATCCAGTCGATGCGCAGACTCGGGGTGCCGGCGCCGGGTCGGTCCTGCACCAGGACCGCGCCGGCGCCGTCGGACAGCATCCAGCGCAGAAAGTCCTTCTCGAACGCCAGCTCCGGATGCGCGACCAGCAGCTCGGCCTGGTTGTCGAACTCGGGCGCATAGCGCTGCGCGCGCAGCAGCGCCGACGCGACTTCGGAACCGGTGGCAACCGCGTTCTCGTGCTCGCCCGCGCGCACCGTGAGCCACGCGTACTTCAGCGCGCTCAGGCCCGACAGGCAGATGCCGGCGGTGGCGACCACTTCGCACGCCGGATTGCCCAGCTCGGCATGCACCATCACCGCGTGATTCGGCATCAACTGATCGGGCAGCGAAGTACCGGTCACCAGGCAATGGATGTCGGCGAGCGCGAACTCGTCGCCGCACAAATTGCGCACCGCCTGCGCGGTCAGCGCGGCATTGCTGTGCGTGCGGCGGCCGGTGGCGGGGTCGATCGCGTAGTGGCGCGTCACGATGCCGTTGCTGCGCAGGATCACGCGCCGCGCGCGCGAGGGGCGCGCGCCGGCGAGCCCCAGGACCTGCTCCATCCGTTCGTTGCCCACCGGCTCGTTCGGCAGGAACGCGCCGGTGCGCGTAATGAATGCGGTCTTAGCCACTCATCGGCTCCAGACGCTCGCCGCCGGAACCGGACGGCGCCTCCAACTCGCGGCGCAGGCGCTGCATCCGGGCGCCGGAGAAAGGCGCGAGCAGGCGACGCGCGAGCATGTTCAGTGGCACGACGGTCACGATCATCGATATCAGGAACACGAGATAGACGGCCAGCAGCGCGCGGCGCGCCGGCGCACCGGGAGGCCCCAGCGCGCGCAGTGCCGCACCCCACAGGCGAAAACTGCGAATGCCGATTCTTTCGCTGGCGACGAGGCGCGGGTCGACTTCGCACGCGCGCAGTCCGCTGAGCATCGGTGCGCCGCGCTTCTCGTCGTCGCGGCGCAGGCCGTCGCGCAGCGCCAGCCCGAAGCGGCGCGCGGCGCGTATCTGCTGCTCGGAGACGCCGGCCGGCGGCAAGCCCCAGAACGCATCGCGCCGGCCGGTCAGCAACCAGCGCGGGGTGGTGATGAAGGTCGCGAGCGGATGGCTGCGGTCGGTCAGCACCACCTGGTCGATGTGGCGCGCACCCGCTTCCCGCAGCAATTGCTTGACGGTCTGCTGCGCCATCACCCACATGTTGCGACACGCGGTCACGGTGACGACCGGCTTGCCGCGCAGCAGGGCGCGCCCGGTCGGGTGGCGCAGAAACGCGGCGATCGGCGGCGGCGGCGACAGGAACCACACCGGGTACGCGAGCACGATCAGATCGAAGTCTTCGTCGCCGCGCAACGGCAGCGGCGCCAGCGACGGGGCGTCCAGATGCACGGTCTCGGGAAACGCGTCGAGGAAACGCCAGAACGGCCACGGAAACGGATACGGCCGCACGACGTCGAGCGCGACCTCCGTCAGCTCAATATCGCCCGCCTCGCGCAGCGGCGCGACGATGCTGGCGAGTACGGCGGCGGCTTGGCCTGCTTGCGAGAAGTGCGCCGCCAGAACTTTCTTTACCATCCGCCGCTGTCGCCCGATCGACCGTTCCGAGCGTACCGGTTCGCGCCGCCAATCTCAAGGCAATCGATGCAGCACACCAGCGTCCACGCCGTCGAACACCTGCTGTACTTCACGCTGCTGCAGCTGATCGTGATCGTCGGCGCGGCGCGGCTGTTCGGCGCTCTGGCGCGGCGTATCGGCCAACCGCGCGCGGTGGGCGAGATCTTCGCTGGCCTGCTGCTGGGGCCGTCGCTGTTCGCTTCGCTCGCGCCGCAAGCGTTCGCGTACGTGTTCCGCTCGACCGACAGCGTGACGGTGTCGATCATCAGCCAACTCGGCTTGATCCTGCTGATGCTGCACGTCGGCATGGAGTTCGAGTTCGGCGTGATGAAGGAACGCGCGAGCCGCCGCGCGACCGCATTCGTCGCGGTCGCGGGCATCGTGGCGCCCTTCGCGCTCGGCATCGCGATCGGCTACGTCTCGGCGCCGGTGCTCGCGCCGGGAATCGCGCCGGTGGGCTACGTGCTTTTCTGCGGGGTGGCGCTGTCGATCACCGCGCTGCCGGTGCTCGGCCGCATCATGCTCGAGTTCGACCTGACCCGAACGCGCCTCGGGACGATCACGATCTCGGCCGCCGCCGCCAACGATGTCGCCGGCTGGATCCTGCTGGCCACGATCTCGGCCGCGGTGACCGGCGGCCTGACGCTGGCGGGCGTGGCCACACGGCTGGCCGCGCTCGGCGCGTTCGCGTTGCTCGCGTTCCTCGTGCTGCGGCCGCTCGCGCACCGCTTGCTCGACCGCGCGACCACGCGCGCCGAGCCGCTGAACGGCAACGCGCTGGCGCTGGTGCTGATACTGGCGTTCGCGTGCGCGATCGCCACCTACCAGCTCGGCATCTTCGCCGTCTTCGGCGGCTTTCTGGTCGGCGTGCTGCTGCACGACCGCACGGCCTTCGTGGCGGCGTGGCGCGAACGGGTGGCCCCGCTGGTCAATACGCTGCTGCTGCCGGTGTTCTTCACGTTCACCGGCCTGCGCACGAACGTGCACGGGCTGGCGAGCGCCGAGCTGTGGGCGTGGTGCGCGGGATTCATCGCGCTCGCTTATCTCGGCAAGTACGGCGGCTGTTATCTCGGCGCACGGCTGGCCGGGGTGGAACGAAACGAGGCGCGCGCGATGGCGATCATGATGAACACGCGCGGCTTGATGGAGCTGGTGGTGCTGAACGTCGGCTACGACCTCGGCGTGATCCCG
>DATLZG010000422.1:0-5237 GCA_035574095.1 Burkholderiaceae bacterium
CCGCCGTGCCTGGGTGTCCTGCTCGGGACCGAGCGCCGCGGCAACCGGTATCCAGAACGCGGCGACAACGATGGCGGCAGCGGCGGCGGCGAGCGTTGCGCTCCTTTCGGTACTCGGCACCGGTCGATCGATGCCGTCGCCCGCCGGTGCCGAGCGCGGCGCGTCGCGGAACTGCGCGCCGGCCCAGAACAACAACAGCATCACGATGCCGAAAAAGACCCAGCCGTAGATCAAGTGGTCGACGCCGACCGCCAGTTCGTTGCCGCTCAAGTGACCGATCAACACGATGAAGTACGCACGCAGCCAATTGGCGACGATTGGCACGAGCACCGAGGCGACGACGAAGAGGATCTGCCGCCGCCGGCTGGCATACATCAGGTGCGCGAACAGGACCCCGACCATCAGCGAAGCGATCAGATAGCGGATGCCGCTGCAGGCTTCGACCACCGACCACTGACCGCTCGGGATCATGAAGTAGTTGCCTTCGCGATAGACCGGAATGCCGCTCGCCTTCAGGGCGAAGACGGTGAAATCGGCGGTCCAGTCGATCAGCTTGGGCACGAACGCTTCGCCGAACGGAACGGCGAAAAACAGAAACAGAAGCGGCAGCGCAAGCACACGCGCGAAACGCACACCGTAGACGGTGAGCAGCGCCGCTTGAATCATCAGCACGAGCGCGAAGTGCTCGACCACCGCCGCGGCGGCCAGCCGCCCCAGCAGCCAGGCAAACCCCGCGCCCGCGACCAAAAACAGCGCCGGCCAGAACGGCCGCACCGGAACGCCGGCAAGCTCGTCGCGACGCCGCCATGCCAGCCAGAGCGCGATCGGCACCACCAGAAAGCCGTGGTTGAAGGTCGCCGAGCGGCTCCAAACCGCGACCATCGAACGCGCGGTGTCGAAGAACAGCAGGGTCAGCGCCAGCGCGGCCAGGCCGCCGGCCAACACGGCAGTGCGGCGCTTTGCAGCGTGAACCGGCACCGCCGCGACAGAGAACGAGTGCCGATCCATGCTCGCGGGATCCGCGGACATCGGCGCCTCACCCCAGTCCGCGCACGATCCACGGCCCGATCGCATTGACGATCGGTCGCGGCAGCCGGCGCCAGGCGGCGATGAACGCCCGGTACTTCGGATTGGCCGGGTTGTTCTGCGGAATCGTCTCGCGCTTCAGCAGCCGGTACTCGTACACGAGCGGCTGCGGCTCGAAGCCCCAGTTTTTCTTGAACGCAAATGGCCCGGTATCGCGCTTCGAGCGGCCGTAATCGAACACCTTGCAGCCGCGTTCGCATGCGCGCCGCATCAACTCCCAGTACTTGAAGTCGTTGGCCGCGAGTTCGCGCGCCTCGGCGAGGTCGCCGGCAAAGTACGGCAGCACCTCGTCGCGAAAGTAGAACGACAGCACGCTCGACACCGGCTTGCCGCACGGCGCGACGACGGTCAGCACCTCGCAATCGGCGCCGAAGACTTCGCGCAACGCGCCGAAATACCGCTTCGGCAACGGCGGTGTGCCGTGGCGGTGCACGTTGTCCGCGTATAGCGCGAAGAAGCGATCGACGTTGGCGTCGAGCTCGCTGCGCAAACCGCGCTCGATGCCTTTTCTCACCATCGCGCGCTGCTTGCGCGGAATGGCGAGCATGTTGGCCTCGACCGCAGGTGCAATCGGCTTGCGGAAGCTGAAGTAAAGATCGTCGAGCCGCGGCCAATCGGCCTGCTGCACCTCGCGGTTGCGCAGTTCGAGATGCGCCACGCCCAGTCCGCGGGCGGTCCACACGGCCGCGTCGCGCAGCGCCGCCGCCGCCTCTTCGTCTTCCGCGGCCACGCCGCAATGAGCGGCGAACGGCGCCGAGACGAGCGCGTGGCCGAACAGCAGGGTCTTCACCTCCACCAAGGGAAGCACGCCAACGATACGGCCGGCACGTTCGGCGAGCAGATAGTGCGTCCGATGGCGCAGCACCCGCTCGTTGACGTCCTTCCAGCCGATGCGATGGAAAAACGTCGCCGTCGGGCAGGCGGCGACGAACGCTTCCCACCGCTCGCGATCGCCGTCGCGATAACCGCGCACGGACAGCGCGACCGGCGCGTTCAAGGGAGCATCAACGGGCTTCATCGTCGAGCGCGAATGCACGCCGCACGGTGTCCCAGCGGAAGTCAGTCAGCAGTTGCGCCAGCCGCGGCTCCGTGCGGTGTAGGTTGACGTAATGACGGAACCTGGTCTTCAGCCCGACGCCGCTGATGCGCGGCTGCTGCGGATCGATCTCCCACGGATGCATGTAGAAAATCGCGGGCCGACCGTCGCGCGCGTTGACCTGTCGGATCAGCCAGCGCGAGATGCGATACGGCATCAAGCGGAAGTAACCGCCGCCGCCGGCCGGGACGTTGCGTCCCCAGAACTGGGCCGTCGTGACGGGGACCTCGATCAATCCGTTAGGGAGGCGATGCGGGAAACGCGGCGCATCCGGCATGCCATAGTGATCGTGCCGCACCGGATAGATGCTCGAGCTGTAGCGATAGCCGGCCGCGGCGATCGCATCGAAAGCCCAGAGATTGCCTTTGCCGATCGAGAAGCTCGGCGCGCGATAGCCGTGCACCGCCGTGCCGCCGATGTCTTCGAGCACCGCCTTGGCACGCGCGATGTCGGCGGCGAACTCCGCCGGCGTTTGCTCGTTGGCACGACAGTGCGAGTAGCCGTGGCTAGCCAGTTCGTGTCCCGCTGCGACGATGCTGCGCACGACTCCGGGGTAACGCTCGGCGATCCACCCGAGCGTGAAGAACGTCGCTCGCGCATTATTCTCCTGAAGCAACTGCAGCAGCCGTTCGACGTTGCGCTCGATCCGGCACGGCATCGCCTCCCAGCGGGAGCGCGCGATGTGCGGCGACAGCGCCCACACCTGGAAGTAGTCCTCGACGTCGATCGTCAGCGCGTTGACGATGCTGGCAAGCTTCTCCGGTGCGTTCATGCGGCCACCCCCGCGCGCCGCTGCAGCCAGCGGCCGAGATGCGCAGCGATGCGGCCGGCCGTTTTGCCATCCCAATACTCGGGCACGCGCCCGCGCTTGCCGCCGCCGGCGAGGATCTCCTCCACGCAGGCGAGGATTTTCGCCCGATCGCGACCGACCAGCGTATTGGTGCCCTGCTCGATCGTGATCGGCCGCTCCGTGTTAGCGCGCATCGTCAGGCACGGCACGCCGAGTGCGGTCGTCTCCTCCTGCACCCCGCCGGAGTCGGTCAGCGCGAGCGCGGCGCGACTCATCAGTCCGACCATCTCGAGGTAGCCCTGCGGCGGCAGGCAGATCAGGCGCGGATTGGCCAGCAGACTCGCCAGCCCCGCGCGCTCGACGTTGGCGCGCGTACGCGGATGGATCGGCCATACCAGCGGCAGCCGTTGCGCGACCTCGGCCAGAATGCCGAGCACCTCCCGCAGTGTGGCCGGGTCGTCGACGTTCGATGGCCGGTGCAGCGTGACGACACCGAAACCCTTCGGGTGGCGCAACACGCCTGGGTCGCCGCCTTCGCGCCGCACGGTCTCCTCCGGCGCCACGGCCTTCGGCAGCGCCGCCTGCAGCGAGTCGATCATCAGGTTGCCGACGAACACGATGCGCTCGGCGGCAATGCCTTCCCGCGCCAGGTTGTCGTGCGCGGAGCGCTCCGTCGTATACAGCAGGTCGGCGATCTGGTCGGTCAGCACGCGGTTGATTTCCTCCGGCATCGCGCGGTCGAAGCTGCGCAGGCCGGCCTCGACGTGGATCACCGCGACCGACTTCTTGGCCGCCACCAGGCTGCACGCGAGCGTGGAGTTGACGTCGCCGACGACGAGCACGGCGGACGGCTCCAGGTCGTCGATCACCGGCTCGAAGCGCTTCATCACCTCTGCCGTCTGCACCGCATGCGTGGCCGAGCCGACTTCGAGGTTGACGTCCGGCGCCGGCAACTGCAGATCGACGAACAGGCGGTCGTTCAGCGCGTAGTCGTAGTGCTGGCCCGTGTGCACCAGCACCGCGCGCGGCATCGTCGGTTCGGCGGCGAACGCGCGCAGCAGCGGCGCCATTTTCATGTAGTTCGGCCGCGCGCCGACGACGCACAACACCGGCCCGACGATGGCTTCGCGCACGCTCATCCGTTTCTCGCCTGGCGCCCGGACTTCGTCGGTCGCCGCTCGGGGCCGACCAGCGTGCGCAGCAGCTCCAGCACCTGGTTGATGCTCTTCTCCAGCCGGTCGAGCCGGGCGTTGATCGACGACACCGCGAACGGCCGCACGACCGCGTCGCCGCGCCCGACTTCCTGCAGCGACTGCGCGGCGTCGGCCACCGCCGGAACTTCGACGCCGCTTTCGTCGCGTATCTCGCCCGCGACCAGATCGGCGTCGGCGCGCGTAATGCGATGCTTCTCACCCAGATAGCCGGCGAGCAGCAGCCGGTTGCAGAGCGTGTTGATCTTGCGCGGCACGCCGCCGGTGGCGGCATAGATCGAATCGAATGCGGCGCCCTCGAACTCCGGATCGTTCTTCCAGCCGACGCGGTTCAGGCGATGCTCGATGTAGGCGCGCGTCTCGTCGCGGTCCATCGGGCCCAGATGGTAGGAGGCGATCACGCGCTGCCGTAACTGCTGCATGTACGGCTCGCGCAGCAGGTTGCGCAACTCCGGCTGACCGACCAGAAAACTCTGCAGCAGCGCGCGGTCGCCGAGCTGGAAATTGGACAGCATGCGCAGTTCTTCCATCGCCCGCGGCGTCAGGTTCTGCGCCTCGTCGACGACCAGCAGCGCGCGCTTGTTCTCGGTGACCAGCGACGTGAGAAACGCTTCCAGCGTGGCCAGCAGTTGCGCCTTGTCCGCACCCTTGACCGGCAGGCCGAACGCGGTCGCCACCGAGCGCAGCAGATCGTCGGCATCCAGTTGTGTGCTGACCAGTTGCACGGCGACTACTTTGCGCGGGTCGAGTTCGGCCAGCAGCGTGCGCACCAGCGTGGTCTTGCCGGCGCCGATCTCGCCGGTGATCACGATGAACCCTTCACCCTGAAACACGCCGTACTTCAGGTACGAGTAAGCGCTGGAGTGGCCTTTGCTGCCGAAGAAGAACGCCGGGTCCGGGTTCAACTGGAACGGCTTGCCGGTCAGCCCGTAAAAGGTTTCGTACATGCAACTGCCTAGAAGCGATGGGAAATGCCGACGAACGCGGCGGTTTCGCGCACGTCCTCGGCCGCGACCGCTTTGAATTCCAGCAAACGCGCACCGGCGGATCCCGT
>DATLZG010000423.1:0-5588 GCA_035574095.1 Burkholderiaceae bacterium
GGATTAGGTTCGAGCCGAGGTTCTTGATCTGTTCGCGCACCCGCTGCTGTGCGCCGCTGCCGATCGCGATCATCGCGATCACCGCCGCCACGCCGATAATCATGCCGAGCATCGTCAGCGCCGAGCGCAGCTTGTTGGCCCGCAGCGCCTTCAGCGCGATTCTCAGGATCATCCAGGCGTTCATGGTCAAATCGAAGGGCTTCCGAGGCGGATCAACGCGGACGAACGCGGATTCGGGATGAATGCGATCCGCATCGTTGGTTTTTCATTCGGCCGCCTGCGGCGCCGCGACGCGCGCCAGATCGGCGGCGGCGTCGTGCGGCGTCTGGCGTTCGTCGCTCACCACCCGGCCGTCGCGAAAGCCGATCAGGCGGCCCGCGTAGGCGGCGATGTCGCGCTCATGGGTGACCAGCACGATCGTGATGCCGTTGCGGTTCAACTGCTGCAGCAGCGCCATGATCTCCAGCGACGTGCGCGAATCGAGCGCGCCGGTCGGTTCGTCGGCCAGGATCAGCGCCGGCTCGTTGACCAGCGCGCGCGCGATCGCCACGCGCTGCTGCTGGCCGCCGGAGAGCTGCGTCGGCAGATGCGCAGCGCGCTCGGCGAGCCCCACCTGCGCGAGCTTGGCCGCGGCGCGCGTGTGCCGCTCGCGGGCCGGCACGCCGGCGTAGATCAGCGGCAGCTCGACGTTCTCCAACGCGCTGGTGCGCGCCAGCAGGTTGAACTGCTGAAATACGAAGCCGATACGGCGGTTGCGGATCGCCGCCAGTTGATCGTCGTTCAGATGCGCGACATCCTCGCCGGCCAGCCGATACGCGCCGCGCGTCGGCCGGTCCAGACAGCCGATCAGGTTCATGAACGTCGATTTGCCCGAGCCCGACGGGCCCATGACGGCGACGAACTCGCCGCTTCCGATGGCGAGCGTCACGCCCGCCAGCGCGTGCACGACGGTGTCGCCGAGCACGTAGTCTTTGGCGAGATCGCGCACCTCGATCAGCGGCGGGGTCATGGTCCGATGTCTGTCGTCCGCTAGCGTCGCGGTCTCCGGTCAACGATCAGAAGAACATCCGCGGCGGCGCGCCCTTCGGCGCCTGCGCCGGCGCACTCGCCTGCTGGCCGACGATCACTTCCATGCCTTCGCGCAACTCGTCGCTCGCCACTTCGGTGGCGGTGCCGTCGGTCAGCCCCACGCGCACGTCGATCGGCTTCGGTTTGCCGTCGGCGCCCAGCACCCAGACCCGCCCGCGCGTCATCGTCTGCGCGCCGCGGCCGGCCATCTCGGCGACGATTTGCGCGTAGCGCGCCTGCTGCTCGGGATTCAGGATGGAGTCGATCTTGGCGCGCACGTCGGCACGCAACGCCGCCGCGGCCTTGCCGCGCTGCTCCTCCGGCAATTCGCGCAGGGCGGCGAACTTGCCGCGCATCTCCTCCAGGATCGGATCGAGCTTGGCCTGCTGGGCGGCGTCGAGCTTCAGCTCCGCGATCAAGCGCGCGCGCAACTGCCCGCCGCCCATCGGCGCCGCCGCCGGCGTGGCCGTCGCTTTCTCGTTGCCCGCCGGCCCCGCCGCGCTCTCCCCCGGCGGACGGAAACGCAGCGCAGCGTTCGGCACCTTCAACACCGAGTCGCGGGTGTCGGTGACGATACGCACGTTGGCGGTCATGCCCGGCATCAATTGCAGGTCGTCGTTGTTGGCGCTGACCAGCACCGTGTAGGTGACGACGTTCTGCACATTCTGCGCCGCCTTGCGGATCTGCTTGACCTCGCCCTGGTAGGTGCGGCCGGCAAAGGCATCGACGGTAAACGTGGCGCGCTGCCCCACGCGGATGCGGCCGACGTCGGCTTCGTCGATCGAGGTTTCGACCTGCATCGCGCGCAGGTCCTTGGCGATCACGAACAGCTCCGGCGCCTGCAAACTGGCCGCCACCGTCTGGCCGACGTCCACGCTGCGCTTGATCACGATGCCGTCGACCGGCGCGCGGATCTCGGTGCGCGCCAGATCGACGCGGGCCGAGGCGAGCGAGGCTTCGCGCTGCGCCAGCACCGCCTGCGCGTTCTTCACGTCCGCAGCCGCGAGGTCGTAGGCGGCCTGGCGCGAATCGAGCTCGGACGGCGACACGAAGTTGCGCGCCACCAGCTCCTTGGTGCGCGCCAGCTCGCGCTGCGCGTTCAGCAGATTCACCTGCGCGCGGCCCAGCGCCGAGCGAGCCGCCTCGGCGTCGGCCTCGGCCTGGCGCACCCGATACTGAAAGGTCTCGGGATCGATGCGCGCGATCAACTGCCCGCGCTTGACCGGCGAGTTGAAATCGACGAACAGCTCTTTAATCTGCCCTGAGACCTGGGTGCCGACCTGCACCGAGGTCACCGGGTTCAGCGTACCGGTCGCCGAGACGGTGGCGACGAGCGGACCGCGCTCGACCTTGCCGAACCGGTAACGGGGCGTCTCCGCGCCGCTGTCGGCCCGCCACCAGTACGCAGCGGCGGCCGCCAGCGCGATCACGATAAAAAGCACGGCGCCGACGCGGCGCCTGTTCGAAAGCGGCATGGAAACGAACGCGGCAGAAAACGAGCGGCGGATTGTAAGAGGCGCGTGTTGCCCGCCGCGTTCGATTCGCTACAAGCGGTAACGGCGCGGCGCACGCCGCCGCGCGCCGCGCCGTCTCAGGCGATCCGACCCTTACTCGCGCCCCGCGAGCTTGGCCATCGAGAACACGTAGTCCTGACTTTCGCGCTGCTTGTGGCAGGCAAAGCAGTTGTCGAGCTGGGCCTTGTCGTTGACCTTGCGGTCGGCGGTGAAAGCCTGATACTCCCACTCGCCGTTGCGTTTCTCCGCCGGATACTGCGCGCCCCAACCCTGGCGTTTTTCCATCACGAAGTAGCCGATCAGCTCGGTTTTCTGCAGGCGGCCGTCGGCGCCCTTGACCGGTTCGCCCTTGTCGTCGACGCGGGCCTTGTACAGCGCCATGGTCAGCGGCGCGCCATAGGGAATCGGCTTGCCGGCGCGCACCGCCTCGATCACCTCGCGCGGCGCCCACAGTTCGCGCACTTGTTTGACGTCGGGCCGGTCCACGGTGCCATACATCTGCGCCTTGTCCAGATTGGCCGGGAACGCGACCTTGTCCGCGCCCGAGCGGGCGGCAACGGCGGTGGCCGCCACGCAGCCGGCGAGGCCGAGCGCAACCACGAGCTGGCTTTTCATACTGGATTCTCCTCGAGTCGAAACGGCGAAGACGATCGCCGCGACTCGGATACGCCCCACCGGCGCGTTTGGATGCGCTGGGCCGCCGCGCGCCTTCAGGGCAACCGCTCGCGCAGCCGCGCGACCTCGGCCCGCAGCGCGGCGACTTCGGCGGCCAACGCCGCCACCCGGGCGGCCAGGTCCGGCGCCGCCGCCGGGGCCTGCGCCAGCCCCTCCTGCGGGGCACCGGACAACAGGTGCATCCAGCGCGCCTCGCGCTCGCCGGGGCGGCGCGGCAGGCAGGCGACCAGCGCGCCGCCGCGCTCCGGCGGCCGCTGCGCCAGCTCTTCGAGAAACGCCTCGACCGACGAGAGGTCGGCGAACGCGTGCAGCCGCTCGGCGTTGGCGCGCAGCTGCGCCGCCGTCTGTGGCCCGCGCAGCATCAGCGTGGCCAGCAGCGCCACCGCCTGGTCGGGCACCCGCAGCGCGCGGCCGAGGTTGTGCGCGTAACGCGTGACGCGCGCGCCGCTCGTCTCGATCACCAGCGTGCGCGCGCGCAGCGCGTCGAGCGCGACGAGCACCTCGCTTTCGGTGACGTCCAGCACCGGGTCGCGGTTGTTCTTCTGGTTGCAGCCCGACGTCAGAGCGTTCAGCGACAGCGGATAGATATCGGGAACGGTCTTTTCCTTTTCGACCAGCACGCCGAGGACGCGCGTTTCGAGCAGCGACAGCGGTGCGGGCGAGTTCGCGTTGCCTTCCATCGCGGGAGCGCTTTCGGTCCGTTGCGGGTGCCTAGAACCCAGGTTCTAGTTTGACGGCCGCGGCGTCGGCGAGTAGATTACTGACCAGTCAGTTATTTCTCAGACGCGCGATGACTGCAACACCCACTGCGGCGCATCGGCCCCGCTGGGAGCGCCGCAAGGAAGCCCGCCCCGCCGAACTGCTGGCGGCGGCGTTGGCACTGTTCGTCGAAAAGGGCTACGCAGGCACGCGCCTGGACGACGTCGCGGCACGCGCCGGCGTCTCCAAGGGCACGCTGTACCTGTACTTCGAGAACAAGGAAGAGTTGTTCAAGGCGGTGGTGCGCGAGAACATCGTGCGCGATATCGCGCAGGCGCAACAGGCGGTCGCCGCTCACGAAGGCGCGAGCGGCGAACTGCTGGCGCAGATGCTGCGCCATTGGTGGCAGCGTGTCGGCGACTCGCCGGTGGGCGGGATCACCAAGCTGGTGCTGGCCGAAAGCGGCAACTTTCCGGAGATCGCCCGCTTCTGGGTCGAGGAGGTCATCGAGCCGGCACACCGGATCATCGGCAGCGTGCTCGAACGCGGCATCGCGCGCGGGGAATTCCGGTCCGTGGACGTGCCGACCTTCGTGCGCGTGCTGACCGCCCCGATGGTGATGCTGCTGCTGTGGCGCCACTCGTTCGATGCCTGCTGCCATCAGCGAATCGATCCGCAGCGCTACGTGGACGTGCACATCGACGCCACGCTGCACGCGCTGCAACCGGTCTCCACCTCCAAACGCAGAACGACCCGAGTTCGCCGATGAAGACTCGCACCGCATTCGCGCTGGTCGCCGTCGCCGCCGCCGGTGCGGTGGCCGCCGCGCTGGCCATGCGCCCGCCCGGCACCTCCACGCCCGTCGCCGCGGCCCCGGCCATCGCCGAGGTGCTGGCCACGGATTTGTGGACCGTGCAGCCGATCACGCTGGCGCGCAGCCTGCCGATCACCGGCACGCTGCGCGCCGCCAATCAGACGATCGTCAGGACCAAGGTGGCCGGCGATCTCGTGCAGTTGCCGGTGCGCGAGGGGCAGGCCGTCGCCAAAGGGCAGATCATCGCCCGCATCGACGACACCGAATACGCCTGGCGCGTCAGGCAGCAGGAAGCGACGCTCGCCGCCGCCCAGGCCCAGTTGGAAATGGCTGCCAAGACGCGCGCGAACAACGCGCAACTGCTGGCCAAAGGCTTCATCTCGCAGACCGCGTTCGACAACGCGCAGTCCGGCTACGAAGCCGCGGTGGCCAACCGCGATGCCGCCGCCGCGGCGCTGGAGCTGGCGCGCAAGGCGCTGGCCGACACGGTGATTCGCGCCCCGATGGCCGGCACCGTGGCCGAGCGCTTTGCCCAGCCCGGCGAGAAGCTGCCGGTCGATGGCCGCATCGTTTCTCTGGTGGATCTGAGCTCGCTCGAGATCGAGGCGCCGGTGCCGGCCGACGACATCGCCGCCGTGCGCGTGGGTCAAAGCGTGGAGTTCCGCCCCGAGGGCATGGCGCAGACCTTGACCGGGAAGGTGGCGCGCGTGAACCCGGCCACGGCCAGCGGCTCGCGCTCGGTGTTCATCTACATCGCGCTCGACAAACGCGAGCCCGCGCTGCGCGCCGGCATGTTCGGCCAGGGGCGGCTGTGGCTG
>DATLZG010000424.1:0-2112 GCA_035574095.1 Burkholderiaceae bacterium
CTCCTTGCAAATTCCCCGCCAGTGAAAACCAACCGCATTTCGGCCCGTTGATCGGCGTCAAAAAGAGGCGAGCGCCGAGCAGTGCGGGTACATCGTTGCGCGTCTCGTAATAAGCCATTGCACTCAGCGGCCTGTTTCTCCGCTGTGCCGGGGACTACAGTGCGATCGTTGCCGGCCGCGATCCGAGGAGAACCGATGACCGAACTGAGACCCGCGCTGGAACGCGGCCGCGCCGAGCACGGCTGGCTCGACTCCTGGCATAGCTTTTCGTTCGCCGACTACTACGACCCGCGGCATATGGGCTTCGGGCCGCTGCGTGTCATCAATGAGGACCGCATCGCGCCGAACGCCGGATTTCCGTTGCACGGGCACCGCGACATGGAGATCATCAGCTATGTTCTCGCGGGCGCGCTCGCGCACCGGGACTCGATGGGCAACGGCTCGATCATCGTTCCCGGCGATGTGCAGCGCATGAGCGCGGGTACCGGGGTACATCACTCCGAATACAACACGCACGACGGCGTGACCCACTTCCTGCAGATCTGGATCGAGCCGGCCCAGAACGGCCTGCCGCCCTCGTACGAACAGCGGCGCTTTCCCGCCGCCGACAAGCGCGGGCGACTGCGCCCGATCGCCACCCCCGACGGGCGCGACGGCTCGCTGACGATCCAACAGGACGCCGTCGTGTACGCCGGCCTGTTCGACGGCGCAGAAGGCGCACAACTGGTGCTGCGCCCAGGGCGGAAGGCATATTTGCACGTCGCGCGCGGCAGGATCGCGGTCAACGGCTTGGCGCTGGCGACGGGAGACGCCCTGAAAACCGACGCCGGCACGATCTCGCTGGCGGACGCTGCCGACGCCGAGGTCCTGGCGTTCGATCTGCCTGGGTGAGCGCCCCGGGCCGCAACGCAGTGCCGGCCGAGAGAGTCGAGCGTGTTTCCGGCCGCTCGCCGCCGCCGCCGCCTCGACTTCGCTAGCGCGAAGCTGGCCGTCGACGCAATCTCGTGCCGAACGCGTCTGCAGTCGAAATGGTGCCGGGAGAGAGAATCGAACTCTCACGCTGTTGCCAGCGCGGGATTTTGAGTCCCGTGCGTCTACCAGTTCCGCCATCCCGGCTTGGTGCACGTACGTTGCGCGCGGGCGGGATTATCCCTTAGGTCGCAACTTTAGGGGTCGTACCCCGCGTCGATCAGGGTAAAGCGCGGCCGTCGCGCGCCGATAATCGGGCGAGATTCTGTCGCCGGAGCCGGGCCATGAGCAGCCCGACTTTCACTGCCAAGTTCGTCCGCATCAGCCTGCCGTTCGTCGTCATCACGGTACTGATGCTGGCGCTGGCGATCGTGTCGATGGAAATCCTGGCGGCCGCGCGCGCGTACGTGGGCGGCGAGGGCCTGTGGTCGAAAGCGCAGAAGGATGCGGTTGCGTACCTGACCCGCTACGCGCGCACCGGCGATGCCGCCGACTACCTGCGCTTCCGCGAAGCGCTGGCGGTGCCGCTCGGCGACCGCATCGCGCGCGAGGCCATCGCTCGCGAGCCGTTCGACTACGCCGCCGCGGCGCGCGGCTTTATCGCCGGCGGCAATCATCCGGACGACGTCGGCCGCATGATCTGGTTGCTGCGCACGTTCGGCCGCCTGCCGGCGCTGCAGGAGGTGGTCGCGATCTGGGCCGCTGGCGACGAATTGATCGCGCAACTGGACGCCGCCGGCGCCGCGATCGACGCGCGCATCCGCAGCGGCAGCTCCGATGCGCAGGCGCTGGCGGCGCTGGTGGACGAGGTCGAGCGCCTGAACCAGCAATTGCGCCCGCTGGAAGACGCTTTTTCCGAAGCGCTGGGCGCCGTGTCGCGCCAGGTCGCGTCCGCGCTGCTGGTGGCGCTGACGGCGCTGGCGGCCGTATTTCTCGGCATCGCCTCGTGGATCTCGCACTCGATGCTGCGGCGGACGGAGCTCGCCGAGGCGGCGCTGCGCGCGAGCGAAGCGCAGATGCGGGCCGAACAGGAGCGCGCGCAGGTGACGCTGGGTTCGATTCGCGACGGCGTCATCTCCACCGACGCCGACGGCCGCGTGCGTTACCTGAACGCGGCCGCGGCCCGGATCGGCGGCTTCAGCC
>DATLZG010000425.1:0-2951 GCA_035574095.1 Burkholderiaceae bacterium
CGACGCCTGGGTCGCGCATCGCGACCGCCTGTCGATCCTCACCGGCGCGCAGGACGGCCCCGTGCCTGCCGGTCTATCCGCCGGCGGCGACCGCAGCCAGCACGCGCGCGTACGCATCCGGCGCGAACGGATCGATCGTGACCGCGTCGCTCATCGACCGCAGCCACGTGATTTGGCGCTTGGCTAGTTGGCGCGTGGCGGCGATCGCCGCCGCGCGAAATTCCTCGACCGGCGTGCCGCGCGCCAGGTGCTCCCAGGCTTGTCGGTAGCCGACCGCGCGCAGCGCCGGCAAGTCGGGGTGCAGGTCGCCGCGCGCCATCAGCGCGCGCACTTCGTCCAGAAAGCCGGCGGCGAGCATCGCGTCGAAACGCCGCTCGATACGCGCGTGCAGCGCGGCGCGGTCCTGCGGCAGCAGCGCGATCGTGGCCAGCGCCAGCGGCGGGCGTTCGGTGGCGGCCAGCAGCGCCGACATTGGCGTGCCGGTCAGCTCGTACACCTCCAGCGCGCGCTGGATGCGCTGGCTGTCGTTCGGCGCCAGGCGGGCGGCGGTGGCGGCATCCACGCGCGCCAGTTCCGCATGCAGCGCCGGCCAGCCGATCTCTTGCGCGCGTGCGTCGAGGCGCGCGCGCACCGCGGCGTCGGCCGCCGGCAGCGCGCTCAGGCCCTCGCGCAGCGCCTTGGCGTACAGCATCGTGCCGCCGACCACCAGCGCGCGCTTGCCGCGCGTGCGGATGGCAGCGATCGCGGCGGTGGCGTCGCGCACGAACTCGGCGGCGGAGTAAGGCTCTTTGGGGTCGCGCAAGTCCAGCAGATGGTGCCGCACGCGCGCGCGCTCCGCCGCGCTCGGCTTGGCAGTGCCGATGTCCATGCCGCGATAGACCTGCGCCGAGTCGATCGACACGATCTCCAGCGCAAGCTCCTGCGCCAGCCGCAGCGCGAGCGCGCTCTTGCCGCACGCGGTCGGCCCCAGCAGCAGCCACGCGTCGAGCCCCTTATCCGACATGGCCGTGCTTGCGCACCAGCAGGACGGCCACCGCCAGCGAGCCGGCGCCGGCGATGCCGATCATCGTCACCATCGGGTACACGGTGCCGTTCCAGGTCACGCCGATCAGCAGCCCGACGACGGCGGCGGCCATCTGGATGATGAAGCCCATCCAGGCGGCGGCGGTTCCGGCCGTGCGCGGAAACCTGGCCACCGCGCCGGCCTGCGCGACCGGCTGCACGATGCCGTGCGCGATCACGTAGAAGAACTGCGGCACCAGGATCGCCAGCGGATGGAACACTTGCACCGACGCGAGCAGCACCATCGCGGCGCCGGCCGCCGCTTGCAAGGCGGCGCCGATCGGCAGCGCCTGCGCGAGCGACAAGCGCGCGATCAATCGCCGGCAAATCACGGTGCCGAGCATGTAGCCGGACACGGTGGCAGCGAAGCCGAAGCCGTACGCGGTGGGCGTCAGTCCGAGCACGCGGATCAGCACGAACGACGAGCCGGCCAGAAAGGCGAACAGTCCGGCGTAGCTCATCGTGTTGGCCAGCGTGTAGGCGTGGAAAGTGGGCGAGCGCAGCACGTCGCGCCAGGCGGCGGCGAGCACGCGCGGCGCCAGCGCCTGCGGGTCGCGCTGGCGGTTCGTCTCCTTGAGCCTGCGCACCAGCACGATGGCGAGCGCGCCCGAGAACAGCGCCAGCGCCGCGAACGCCGCGCGCCAGCCGAAGGCGGCCTGCAGTTGGCTGCCGACGATGGGCCCTAGCAGCGGCGCCAGCCCCATGATGGTGCCGGCGGCGGCCAGCAGGCGGGCACCCGCTGCCGGTTCGTAAAGATCGCGCACCACTGCGCGCACCGCCACCACGCCGGCGCAGGCGCCGATCGCCTGCGCGATGCGGCCGACGATCAGCACGTCGATCGTCGGCGCCGCCATGCACAGCAGACTGGCGGTCAGATGGATCGCCACGCCGCCGACGATGACCGGATAGCGGCCGTAGCGGTCCGACAGCGGGCCGGCGACGAGCTGCGCCACCGCGAAGGCGGCGATGAAGGCCGACAGTGTCCACTGCACGGCGGCCACACTGGCGGAGAAATACGCGCCGATCGCCGGCAGCGTCGGCAGATACAGGTCGGTGGACAGCGGCTGCAGCGAAAGCAGCGCCGCCGTCAGCCACAGCGCCGCCTTGCTCGACAGCGCGGGCGCGCCGGCGGCGCCCGCACCGTCGCTCGCGTTGCGTTCCGTCGCTTGCAAACCCTTACCGTCCCCGCATGAACAGCCGATCCAGATCGCCGATCGAAAGCTGCACCCACGTCGGCCGGCCGTGATTGCACTGGTCGGCGCGCTCGGTGGCTTCCATCTCGCGCAGCAGCGCGTTCATTTCGTCGATCGTGAGGCGGCGGTTCGCACGCACCGCGCCATGGCAGGCGAGCGTGGCCAGCAGCTCGTTGCGATGCTCGGTCAGCACGCGCGAGCCGCCGTACTGGCGCAGATCGGCGAGCACCGCGCGTGCCAGTGCCGGCCCGTCCGCAGCGGCGAGCAGCGCCGGCAGCGCGCGCAGCACGAGCTGCGTGGGCGACGCCGGCGCCAGATCGAGCCCGATCGCCGCCAGCGTCTGGGCGTGTTCCTCGGCGGTGGCCACGTCCAGCGCGTCGGCCGCGAACACCTGCGGAATCAGCAGGCGCTGCTGCGGCAGCGTGCGCGCCTCGAGCTGGCGCTTCAGTTTCTCGTACACGATGCGCTCGTGCGCCGCGTGCATGTCGACGATCACCAGCCCATGGCGGTTCTGCGCCAGGATGTAGATGCCTGCCAACTGCGCCAGCGCCAGGCCGAGCGGCGCGTCGGCGTCCTGCTGCACCGGCCGCAGCGTGGTGCCGACCTCGCGCAGGCGTTCGCCGTCGGGCGCCGTCATCGCCAAGTACTCGGCCACCGGTTGCGCGACCGCTAGCGGCGCCTGCGCGCCGCGCCACG
>DATLZG010000426.1:0-3836 GCA_035574095.1 Burkholderiaceae bacterium
CCGCCGGTGTCGATCGCGCGGCACGCGTCTTCGATCACGAAGGTTTCGAACCCGGCCGCGCGCGCGTCGAGCGCGCTCCACGCCACGCAAAAGTCGGTGGCCAGCCCGCAGCAGTACACGGCCGTGATGCCGCGCTCGCGCAGCAGGCCCGCGAGGCCCGTCGGCGTCATGCGATCGGCCTCGACGAACGCCGAATAGCTGTCCGTGTGCGTGTGGTAGCCCTTGCGCACGATCGCCTGCGCGTGCGTCACCGCCAGCCCCGGCGCAAAGTCCGCGCCGCGCGTTCCCATCACGCAGTGATCGGGCCACAGCACCTGTGGTCCGTAGGCGAGCTCGATGGTTTCGAACGGCGTGCGTCCGGGGTGCGCGGAAGCGAACGACACGTGGCGCGGCGGATGCCAATCCTGGGTCAGGATCACGTTGGAAAAGCGGGCGGCGAGCGCGTTGATCACCGGCACCACTTCGTCGCCGCGCGGCACCGCCAGCGCGCCGCCGGGCAGAAAGTCGTTTTGCACGTCGATCACGAGCAGAAGGTCGGTCGGTTTCATGGTCGCTTCTCACGCTTCACTGACAGTCAGCCGGCGCCGGCCTGCCGCAGTCGCGCGCGTACCAGGTCGATATGGCTGCGCAATGCGTACAGCTCGTCGGCGTGCGACAGCGGCACGCTGATGCGGCCGACGCGCTCGTCGAGCGCGTCGAGCTCCACCAGCAGTTGCGCCGGTGCGCGCGTGCGCGCGGCCAGCGCCTCTTCGATCTCGCGCAACTGCGCGTACCAGCGGAACACGCGCGAGCGGATGCGGTGCCGGTACAGCGGCGGCACGATGCGCGAGGCCGGGATCAGCACGGCGACGATGGATAGCAGCGCCACCCACATGCGATCGATCAGGTTCGCCAGCCAGAACGGCAGATAGCGCTGCAGCAGCGGCGCGCCGTTGCGATAGAAACGCGCGGCCTCGCTGGCCAGCGGCAGCTCCGGATCGGCGCCGATCGGAAACTGGCCGGCGCGCGCGAACCAGCCGGTGCCGCCGTGGATGCGCGCCGCCGTCTGCACGAACAGTTGCACCAGCGCCGGATGCGTGTCGGCGCGCGCCACCAGGCGCGTGGTAGCGGCGATCAGCCGCACGTCGGCCGGCGGAATGTCCGCCGCCAGATCGACCACACCACGCGGCAACTGCAGCGCCGACAGGAACGCGAAGCGGCGCGCATAGGCCTCGGCCTGGGCGAAATCGAACAGCCGCACACCCGGCGTCATCAGCAGCATCTGCACCAGCGGCGATTCCGGCGCCGAGACGAACACCAGCGCGTCGAGTTCGCCGCCGAGAAACGCCACCACCGCGGGCGTGGGCGGCAGCCGGCTCAGCACGAGCGACTCCGGCGCGATGCGGTTGGCATGCGCGAGCTTGGCGAACAGGTTGGCCGCGCCGTCGCCCTCGGCGCCGAGGTTCACACGCAAACCGGCAAGGTGCCCCAATTCGGTCAGCGCGTCGCGCCGCGCAGCGTCGGCGCGGTAGAACAGCCATACCGGTTCGTAGAACAGCGCGCCCAGCGACATCAGCGCCGCGCCGTCGTGCGCTTCGTCCGCCGCGTACAGCGCATCGCCGGCGCCGCCCTGCACGAACGCAAGATCGACGTTCTGCGCCCGGTCGCGCAGCAGCCGCAGGTTCTCCGCCGTGCCTTGGGTGGCGCGCAGCTCCACGCGCACGCCATAGCGCGCGAGTTCCTCCGCGTAGCGCTTGCCGAACTCGGCGTACGCACTGTTCTCGGGTCCGGTGGCCAGCACCACGCGCCGCGGCGGCGCCGGCTCCAGCCACAGGTACGCGCCCGCGAGCAGAGCCAGCCCGAGAACGATGAACGGGCCGGCGCTCGCCAGCAGGTCGCGCGCCGACAGCAGCGTGTGGCGGATCAGACGCGGCATCGGGCGCCGATTATGCAGGCGCGATATCGGTGCCACGGACGAACGCGGATTCTCACGGATCACGACGCGCGCAGCGCAAGGCCATAGTCATGCGCGGCGCGCCGCGCGTATCCGAGTCAAACGCTCACTCACGCCACTTCAGCGTGCGTGCGAACTCCGGTGGGCGGCGCGCGCGTGTGGCCTGCTCGAACGCGTAGCCGAAGCGCAGCAGCGTTTCCTCCGACCACGCCGGGCCGACGAAAGACAGTCCCGCAGGCAAGCCGGAGACGAAGCCCATCGGCACCGTGAGGTGCGGATAGCCGGCGACGGCAGCCGGCGTGGAGAAGTTGCCGGTGTAGGCGTCGCCGTTTACGAGGTCGATCAGCCAGGCCAGGCCACCGGTCGGCGCGATCAGCGCCGCAGCGCCGGACTCGGCGAACGCGCGATCCAGCCCTTCGGTGCGCGCCAGTTTCCGGCATTCGGCGAGCGCGGCGCGGTACGCGGGATCGTCGAGCCCGCCTTTGCCCTGCGCCAGCTCGAAGAACTCCTGGCCGAAGTACGGCATCTCGCGCGCGCGCTCGCGTTCGTTGAACGCGATCACATCGGCGAGCGACGTCACCGCTGAGCCGCGGCCGAACTCGGCCAGGTAGGTCTGAAGGCCCGCCTTGAACTCGGTCAGCAGAACTTCCAGTTCGAGCGCGCCGATCTGCTCGATATTCTTGAGCTGCACATCGACCAGTTCGGCCCCGTTGGCGCGCAGCACCGCGAGCTGGCGCTCGAACAAGGCGTTGACTCCCGGATGGCTGCTCTTGGCGTTGCGCACCACGCCGAGCCGCGCGCCTTGCAGCGCGCGCCCGTCCAGAGCGCGGGTGTAGTCGGGCGGCGCCGGCGCGACGTGCGTGGCGGCGTCGCGCTCGTCGCGGCCGGCGATGGCGGTGAGCAACAGCGCGGCGTCGGTGACGGTGCGCGTCATCGGCCCGGCCGTGTCCTGCGTGTGCGAGATCGGCACGATACCGTCGCGGCTCACCAGGCCCACGGTCGGCTTCAGTCCGACGATGCCGCAGATCGACGCCGGCGAAACGATCGAGCCATCGGTCTCGGTGCCGAGCGCCGCCCAGGCGAGATTGGCCGCCACCGCGGCCGCGGAGCCGGAACTGGAGCCGCTGGCACTGCGGTCCAGCGCATACGGATTGCGCGTCAGACCGCCGCGCGCGCTCCAGCCGCTGGTGGAGCGCGGCGAGCGGATGTTGGCCCACTCCGACAGATTGGTCTTGCCCAGCACCACGGCGCCGGCGGCGCGCAGCCGTGCGACGACGAACGCATCGCGCGGCGCCTTGGCGCCGACCAGAGCCAGCGAGCCGGCGCTGGTCTGCATGCGGTCGGCGGTAGCGATGTTGTCCTTCAGCAGCACCGGCAGCCCGTGCAGCGGGCCGCGCGCGTTGCCCGCCTTTCGTTCGCGGTCCAGTTCGGCGGCGAGTTCGAGCGCATCCGGATTGGTTTCGATCACCGCGTTCAGCTTCGGCCCGTGGCGATCGATCTGCTCGATCCGGCGCAGGTAGGCAGCCGCAAGCGCCCGCGCGGACAGCCGGCCGGCCTGCATGCGCCGGCGCAGCGCGTCCGCGCTGGCTTCGAGATAGGGAAAGCGTGCGGTCGCGCGGGCGGTCCGGGTCGTCATCGCGAGGGCGAGCGCGGCAACGGCCAGCAAGTCGCGGCGCCGCACGGCCGCGCGCCGCTACCCGAGCGCCTTGACCATGTCTTCGACGACCTTCTTCGCGTCGCCGAACACCATCATGGTCTTGTCCATGTAAAAGAGTTCGTTGTCCAGCCCTGCGTAGCCGGCCGCCATCGAACGCTTGTTGACGATGACCTGACGCGCCTTGTACGCCTCCAGGATCGGCATGCCGGCGATCGGCGACTTCGGATCCTTGGCCGCCGGGTTGAC
>DATLZG010000427.1:0-3060 GCA_035574095.1 Burkholderiaceae bacterium
GTGAAACGCGTCTTCACCCACGTGAACGCACCGCAGGCCGACAACGCCAGACCGCAGGCGCCGACCGCGAGCAGCCGCGCCAGGACGACGGCGCGCTCGTTCGTTCGAAGTTTCATGTCTGCACCAGTTTCCTGTGGCGATGAATGCTCATCAGCATGCCGCACGCCATGCCCAACGTCACGAGCGCGGTGCCGCCGTAACTGATGAATGGGAGGGGGATGCCCACGACGGGCAGGATGCCGCTGACCATGCCCATGTTGACGAACGCATAGGTGAACACGATCAGGCCGATCGAGGCCGCCATCAGGCGCCCGAACAGCGTGGCCGCGTTGCCTGCGATCGCCAGCGCGCGCAGGATCAGAGCGAAGAACAACGCCAGCAGCACCAGGTTGCCGACCAGGCCGAACTCCTCCGAGTAGACGGCGAAGATGAAGTCGCTGGTGCGCTCGGGGATGAACTCCAGATGCGTTTGCGTGCCCTGCATCCAGCCCTTGCCGAGCAGCCCGCCGCTGCCGATCGCGATCATCGCCTGCAGCGTGTGAAACCCCTTGCCGAGCGGATCCTGCATCGGGTCGATCAGCGTCAGCACGCGCTCGCGCTGATAGTCGTGCATCAACGTCCACGCGAGCGGCAGCGCGGCCAGCCCGGCGCCGATCATCGCCGCCAGCCACTTCCAGGGCAGGCCGGCGAAATAGATGACGAAGAATCCGGCCGCCAGCACCAGTACTGCGGTGCCCAAGTCCGGCTGCTTGGCGATCAGCGCCACCGGGACGGCGAGCAGCAGCGCCGCCACCGCGAAGTCGAAGGCGCGCACCGAGCCCTCGCGCTTGTGGAAGTACCAGGCCAGCATCAACGGCAGCGCCAGCCGCATCATCTCGGAGGGCTGGATGCGCGTGACGCCGATGTCGAGCCAGCGCGTCGCGCCTTTCACGGTCACGCCGTTGAACTCGACCGCCAGCAGCAGCAGCAACCCGATCGCGTACGCCGGCGGCGCAAACTTCATCAGCACCGTCGGCGGGATGCTGGCGAAGACGAGCATCACCGCAGCGGCGATCGCGAAGTTGCGCAGCTGATCGGTGAAGCGCCACGGGAAGTCGGCCGCCGCCGAATACAGCGTCAGCAGGCCGATCATGATCAGGCAGCCGACGATGCCGAGCAGTACCGGATCGAGCACGGCGATGCGATCGCGCAGCCATAGCCCGAAGCGATTCGCCAGCACGTGTTCAGTCATTCGGCCCTCCCGCCTGCGCCAGCGTGCCGTCTTCTCGCGGCAATGCAGGCGCGGTCGGCACCTTGCCGAGCAAATAGTAGTCGAGCACCTGGCGCGCGATCGGCGCGGCCGCCGCCGCGCCGAAGCCGCCGTTTTCCACGATCACCGCGAGCGCGATGGTCGGCTTGTCCGCCGGCGCGAACGCGATGTACAGCGAGTGGTCGCGATGCCGCTCGGCGATGCGGCGCTCGTCGTATTTCTCGTTTTGCTTGATGCCGATCACCTGCGCGGTGCCGGTCTTGCCGCCGACCTTGTACGGCGCGCCCTGGAAGGCCCCACGGCCGGTGCCGTTGACGTTCACGTCGACCATCGCCTCGCGCACGATGCGCAGATTCTCGGGCTTCAACGGAATGCGGTAGCTCTCCTTCGGCACGGTCAGCCGCCGTTCGCCGGTGCGCACGTCCTCGATCGCTTGCACCAGATGCGGCTTCATCACGATGCCGTCGTTGGCGAGTATGGCGGTGGCGTGCGCCAGTTGCAGCAGTGTGAAGCTGTTGTAGCCCTGGCCGATGCCGATCGAGATCGTTTCGCCGCCGTACCACTTCTGCTTGAAGCGCTTCTCCTTCCAGGCGCTGGAGGGCAGGATGCCGGTCTGCTCGCCCTCGATGTCGATGCCGGTCAACTGGCCGAAGCCGAACGGTTTCATGAAGTCGTGGATCGCGTCCACGCCCAGATCGTTGGCCAGCATGTAGTAGTACACGTCGCTCGACTTGACGATCGAGCGGTGCAGATCGACCGGGCCCAGCGGCACCTTGTTGCTGTCGCGGAAGCGATGGCCGGCGTAGATGAAGTAACCGGGGTCGTAGAACACCTGGTCCGGGCGGCGCTTGCCGAGCTCCAGCGCCGCCAGCGCGAGGAACGGCTTGTAGGTCGAGCCGATCGGATAGGTGCCGCGCAGCGCGCGGTTCAGCAGCGGCTTGTCCGGATCGTTGTTCAACTGATCCCAGTTCAGCGGGTCGATGCCGTCGACGAACAGATTCGGATCGAAGGTCGGCTTGGAGACGAACGCCAGCACATCGCCGGTGGCCGGCTCGATCGCGATCAGCGCGCCGCGCCGGTCACCGAAGGCCTTCTCGACGATTTCCTGCAGCTTGATGTCGACCGACAGGATCAGGTTGTTGCCGGGTATCGACGGCGTGCGCGACAGGGTGCGCACCGCGCGGCCGCCGGCGGTGATCTCGACCTCCTCGAAGCCGGTAGTGCCGTGCAGCTCGCGCTCGTAGCTGGCCTCCAACCCCACTTTGCCGATGTAGTCGGTGCCGACGTAGTCGGCGGCGTCGGGCCAGGTCGCGATGCGTTCCTTGTCGGCTTGCGAGACGCGGCCGATGTAGCCGATCAGGTGCGAGCCGATCTCGCCCAGCGGATAGTGGCGGAACAGCCGCGCGCGCAGCTCCACCCCGGGGAAGCGGAACTTGTTGGCGGCGAACCGCGCCACTTCCTCATCGGTCAGGCGGGTGCGGATCGGGATCGAATCGGCGCCCTTCAGCTCTTCCTGCAGTCTGCGAAAGCGGCGCCGGTCGCGCGGCGCGATCTCCACCACCTGTGTCAGCGCATCGATCGTGGCGTTGACATCGGACACTTGGCGCGGATTGATCTCCAGCGTGTAGGCCGAGTAGTTGCGCGCGATGATGCGCCCGGCGCGGTCCTTGATCAGCCCGCGGTTGGCCGGCACCGGCACGACCGCGATGCGGTTGCTTTCGGCGCGCGCCAGGTAATCGTCGTGCTTGAACAGCTGCAGCCACACGAAACGCCCGGCCAGCAGCGCGAAGCACGCCGCCACGAACGCACTG
>DATLZG010000428.1:0-16360 GCA_035574095.1 Burkholderiaceae bacterium
GCTTGGCGCCGCGATCCAGGATCCGGCGATCAAGGACAAACTGAAAGCGCACGTGGATGCGGCGATCGCGCGCGGCGTCTTCGGCGCGCCGTTTTTCTTCGTGGACGGCGAGCCGTTCTGGGGTCACGACCGGCTGCCGCAGATCGAGCGCTGGCTGGCGACCGGGCCGTTCTAGCCCGGATATTTCACGGGGGACGCGGGGATTGCGCGCGCGGATGCGCGCGGCAGGTTGCGCGAGAGGGGCGCAGCAAAGGCCGGCGGGCCTTTGCGAGCACTTGAGCGCAAGATGACCGCGCAGCCGCCACGCAAACCCGCGTAGCCCCGACGATCCAAAGTGGCGATCCGCTTCGCGCCCCGCAAGTGCTTGACGAAGCTGACGAAATCGCACATTCGTGGGCGACCTCGTGAAATTCCCGGGCTAGAGAAAAGCAAGACGCGGATTGCGCGGATCGAAGCGGATTTCAATCGATTTATCCGCGCTCATCCGCGTGGATCCGCGTCAGTAGCCTCTACCGACTGCCGGCGTTGGGACATTGCCGCCCCTTGAGCGCGCGCACGCGAACGAACGCGGACTCCTCTTGACCGATCCGCGCCGATCCGCGTCAGTCTTTTGATCCCCGCGGTCGCGGCAGACCGATGACCGTGCCCTCGCGCCGCTGATCGGCGCCGCCGTACTGCTTGCCGGTTTGCAGGTCGATGATCACGCCCTGCACTGAGCCGATTGTCGCGCTGCAGCCATCGGTGCCCGCAGCGCCCAACCCGAGATGGCCGAGCGCGCGCAGGTGATCCTGCACGGCGACGGAAAAGCGCGGCTGGTGAAACGGCGCCGTGCCCTCGCACGCCACCGTGCCGGCGGCGCTGGTGACCGACAGCCGCGGCGCGTCGATCGCCTGCTGGACCGTCATGCCGTGGTCGATCAGGTTCAGTGTGACGTTCAGCACCGAGTTGATGATCGTCGCCCCGCCCGGCGAGCCGAACGCGGCGAACGGCCGATCGCCCTTGAACAGGATCGTCGGCGTCATGCTGGAACGCGGCCGCTTGAACGGTGCCACGTCGTTCGCGCCGGGGTTGCCGGTCGCCGGATCGAACGCCGGCACGAAGTTGAAGTCGGTCAGCTCGTTGTTCAGCAGAAAGCCGTAGCCGGGCACGGTGATGCCGGTGCCCCAGGTGTTCTCGATCGTCGTCGTGTAGGAAACGACGTTGCCCCACTTGTCGACGACCGAGAAGTGCGTGGTGTGCACGCCCTTCTCCGGCTCGGCGGCGATCACCGCCAGCCGCAGCGGCCGCTCGCGCCCGGCGACGTCGAACGGCAGCGGATTGCCCGCGGCCGGCGTGGCCATGCGGCTGCCAAGATTGATCAGCCCCGCGCGCGCGGCGACATAGGACGGATGCAGCAGTCCGCGCTTGGGCACGGGCACGAAGTCCTCGTCGCCCATCCACACCGCGCGATCGGCGAACGCGAGCCGCATCGCCTCGATCATCGCGTGCAGCGTGTTGCGGCCGCCGAAGCCGAACCCGAGATCGCTCGCAGCGAGCGGAAAGCCCTCCAGCATCTTCAGCATCTGGATCACTGCGAGCCCGCCGGAAGACGGCGGCGGCATGCTGGCGATCGTGAAGCCACGATAGTGGCCGACGATCGGCTGTCGGATCGCGACGCGATACGCGTCGAGATCCGCGCGCGTCATGCGCCCGACGCCGACCGCCGCCGGCGTGGTGCGCGAGCGCTTCTGCGCCTCGACGATCGCGGCCGCAATCTCGCCGCGATAGAACACGTCCGGTCCGTGCGCGGCGATCAGCCTGAACGTCTTCGCCAGATCCGGCTGCACCAGCAGGTCGCCGTCGGCGAGCGGCACGCCGCCGGGACGAAAGATCGCCGCCGTTTCCGGCTGCAGCGAGGTGCGCCCACCGTCGGCGGCGATGTTGGCGGCGAGAAAGCGGTTGATGCGGAAACCCCGTTCCGCCAGTTCGATCGCCGGCGCCAGCGTCTGCGCCAGCGACATCGTGCCCCAATTGCGCAGCGCTGTGTCCACGCCGAGCAAGGTGCCAGGCACACCGACCGACAGCCCGCTCGTCGATGCGACCGCGAACGACAGCGGCACGCCGCCCGGCGCGAACATGTCCGGCGTGGCCGCGGCCGGCGCGCGCTCGCGCGAATCGACGACGAACGTCTCGCCGGTCTGCGCCAGGTGCACCACCATGAAGCCGCCGCCGCCGATGCCGGAGAACTGCGGCTCGACGACGTTGAGCGCGAACTGGATCGCCGCCGCGGCGTCGATCGCGTTGCCGCCGGCTTCGAGCATCTTCGCACCGGCCTCGGCGGCAAGCGGATGCGACACCGAAACCAACCCCTGGCGCGCGGCCTTGCCGGTCCACGGCGGCGGCCCGTTGCCCTGCGCCTGCGGCGGTAGCGCTCTGCCCGGCGGTACGCCGGGCGTTTCGATGGCAGCGAGCGGTAGCGCGCACGACAGCGTGGCCGCGAGCACGCAAGCGCAGGTGGTCAAGCGGAAGGCGAAACGCATCGCGCGGCTCCTTGTGCTTGGTCGCAATGTAACGGCGCGGGCAGGTATACGCCCGCAGCGCGGCGGCGACAATCGCGCGCAACGGTCGCGCCCCGCCTCCGCTTTCTCTACGATTGCCGCCGGTCCGAGACGAAAGAGCCCCGATGCCCATCCTGGAAACCCGCCTGAACCCGCGCGCCGACGACTTTCGCGCCGCCGCCGAGCACATGCGCGCGCTGGTCGCCGACCTGAAGTCCAAGGTGGCGAAGATCGCCGAAGGCGGCGGCGAAGAGGCGCGCAAGAAGCACGTCGCGCGCGGCAAGCTGCTGCCGCGCGATCGCGTGACACTGCTGCTCGACCCCGGCACGCCGTTTCTCGAGCTTTCGCAGTTGGCCGCGTACGGCATGTACAACGACGAAGCGCCGTGCGCCGGCATCATCACCGGCGTGGGCCGGGTCTCCGGGCGCGAGTGCGTGATCGTGTGCAACGACGCCACCGTCAAGGGCGGCACCTATTACCCGATGACGGTGAAGAAGCATCTGCGCGCGCAGGAGATCGCGCGCGAAAACCGCCTGCCGTGCATCTATCTGGTCGACTCCGGCGGCGCCAATCTGCCGAACCAGGACGAGGTGTTTCCGGACCGCGATCACTTCGGCCGCATCTTCTACAACCAGGCCACGCTGTCCGCGCTCGGTATTCCGCAGATCGCGGTCGTGATGGGCTCGTGCACCGCGGGCGGCGCGTACGTGCCGGCGATGAGCGACGAATCGATCATCGTGAAGAATCAAGGCACGATCTTTCTCGGCGGCCCGCCGCTGGTGAAAGCCGCGATCGGCGAAGTGGTCAGCGCCGAGGAGCTGGGCGGCGGCGACGTGCACACGCGGCTGTCCGGCGTGGCCGACCATCTGGCGGCGAACGACGCGCACGCGCTCGCCCTGGCGCGCCGCATCCTCGCCACCACCAACTACCGCAAGCCGCAGCCGCTCGAACTGCGCGAACCGCGCGAACCCAAGTACGACCCGCGCGAGCTGTACGGCGTGATCCCGACCGACACGCGCAAGCCGTACGACGTGCGCGAGGTGATCGCGCGCCTGGTCGACGGCTCCGAGTTCGACGAATGGAAAGCCAGATACGGCACCACGCTGGTCACCGGCTTCGCCTGGATTCACGGCATGCCGGTGGGCATCGTCGCCAACAACGGCATCCTGTTTTCCGAGAGCGCGCAAAAGGGCGCGCACTTCATCGAGCTGTGCTGCCAGCGCAAGGTGCCGCTGCTGTTCCTGCAGAACATCACCGGCTTCATGGTCGGCAAGAAGTACGAGAACGAAGGCATCGCGCGCCACGGCGCCAAGATGGTGACCGCGGTCGCGTGCGCGAGCGTGCCGAAGTTCACGGTCATCATCGGCGGCTCGTTCGGCGCCGGCAACTACGGCATGTGCGGGCGCGCCTACTCGCCGCGCTTCCTGTGGATGTGGCCGAACGCGCGCATCTCGGTGATGGGCGGCGAGCAGGCCGCCAGCGTGCTGGCGCAGGTCAAGCGCGACGGCATCGAGGCACGCGGCGGCACCTGGAGCAAGGAAGAGGAGCAAGCTTTCAAGGCGCCGATCCTCGCGCAGTACGAGCACCAGGGCCACCCGTACTACGCCAGCGCGCGGCTATGGGACGACGGCGTGATCGATCCGCTGGACACGCGCATGTGTCTGGCGCTGGCGCTGTCGGCGGCGCTCAACGCGCCGATTGCCGACACCAAGTTCGGCGTGTTCCGCATGTAGGGGTTCTTGCCCGCGGTCAAACTGGCCATTTAGACTGCCGAAATGGACATTACGGTCACCGAGTTCAAGCAGCGCTGTCTGGAGATCATGCGCCGTGTCGAGCGCACCGGCCAAACCGTCGCGATCACCCGGCGCGGCAAAGTCGTGGCCCGGCTCGGCCCGTCCGGAACGCATGCGGCACAGCAGCGCAAACCATGGGAGGCGCTGCGCGCGCTCGGCGGACGCCTGCTGGCGGCGCCACGCGATTCGGTGCTGCGCGACGAAGACTTCGAGGCGCTGCGTTGAGCGTTCTGCTCGACACGCACGTCTGGATCTGGTGGCTCACGCCGCGCTCCGCCCTCACCGCGCGCGAGCGCGCGGCGCTCGACGCCGCGGCCGAGCGTGGTCCGCTGGCGCTGGCGGCGATCAGCATGCTGGAAGCGCAGATGCTGTACGCCAAACGGCGGCTCGAACTGCCCATGCCGTTCGCGCAGTGGCTGGCCCGCGCCACCGATGAACGGATGCTGCGCGTGCTACCGCTCGATCGCGAGGTCGTCGTCGCCGTCAACGAGCTGCCGGCGAAGTTTCATGGCGCCCCGGCGGATCGCCTGATCGCAGCCACCGCCCGCGCGCACGCGCTGCCGCTCGCCACCCGCGACGTCCGGCTGCGACGGTCCGGGCTGGTGCGCGTTTGGAAGCCGTGACATCGCCTTCGCGCACCTATGCCGCGAATCTTTGACAACATCGATAAAGACCTGCTGCCAGCGCTGCGCGCGTCGCTGCAAGTCAGTAACTCGGCCGACTTCTGTGTCGGCTACTTCAATCTGCGCGGGTGGCGGCAGGTTGCCGACCTGATTGCCGCTTACCCAGGTACCGAGTCGTCGCGATGTCGTCTGCTCGTGGGCATGCAGAAGCTCCCGCAGGACGAGTTGCGCGAGGTTCTGTCTTTGGAAGGGGAGCCAATTGGCCTCGACAAGCAACAGGCCGACCGCCTGCGGCGCCGGCTGGCGGAGGAGTTTCGTGCTCAGCTCGCCTTCGGTGCTCCGACTCGGACGGACGAAGCAGCGTTGCGCACGCTCGCCAAGCAGCTTCGCGCGGGCAAGTTGGTCGTCAAACTTTTTCTGCGGTACCCGTTGCACGCCAAGCTCTACTTGGTGCGCCGAACCGATCCGCAGAACCCATTGATCGGCTACGTTGGCAGCAGCAACCTCACGGTGTCCGGCCTGCTGAAGCAGGGGGAGCTTAACGTCGACGTCCTCGACGAAGACGCCTGCTTGAAACTTTCCGCTTGGTTCGAAGACCGCTGGAACGACAAGTGGTCGCTCGACGTCACCAGTGATGTGGCGTCGATCATTGAAGAGAGCTGGGCGCGCGAGGATGCGATTCCCCCTTATCACATCTACCTGAAGATGGCCTATCACCTCTCGCGCGAAGCGCGCGAGGGCGTGACCGCGTTCCGAATTCCCGCCGTTTTCCGAGACGAGCTGCTCGAGTTCCAGATCCGCGCGGTGCAGATCGCGGCCAACCATCTGAACAAACGGCATGGTGTGCTGATCGGCGACGTCGTCGGTCTCGGCAAAACGCGCATCGGGGCCGCGCTGGCACGGCTGTTCGAAGACGATCAGGGTATCGAGACCCTGATCGTCTGCCCGAAGAACCTCGTTCCGATGTGGGAGCGTTATCGCGCCCACTACGGGCTTCGCGGCACGGTGTTGCCGCTGACCATGGTTAGCAAGACCCTGCCGAGCCTGCGCCCTTACCACCTGGTGCTGATCGACGAAAGCCATAACTTGCGCAATCGCGAGGGGCAGCGTTATCGGGCGCTGCTGGAGTATCTGCGACAGTGCCAGTCCCGCGTCATCCTGCTGTCTGCGACCCCGTACAACAAGCAGTACGTCGATCTGTCCAACCAATTGCGGCTATTCTTACCCGAGGACAAGACACTTCCGTGCCGGCCCCAACGCGCCATCGAACGGCACTTCGGTGGTAACGAGCGCCTGTTTGAGACCAAGAAACAGTGCAAGGCCAACTCGCTGCGGGCATTCGAGCACAGCGAGGAGATGGAGGACTGGCGCGACCTTCTGCGGCACTACATGGTGCGCCGAACCCGCTCTTTCATCCTCGAAAACTACGCGCAAAGCGACGAGAGAGGTCGCCGTTTTGTAGAACTTAGCGCGGGCAAACGGGCGTACTTTCCGGTGCGCGAGGCGCGCACGCTCGGCTTCGCGATCCGCGACGACGACCCAGCAGATCAGTATGCGCGGTTGTACGCGGACGATATCGTAGACACCATCAACCGGCTGACACTGCCGCGTTACGGACTCGGCAACTACCTCAGAGATCGCATTGACCCCAAGCCCACGGCCGCTGAGTTGCGCATGATGGATAACCTCGGCCGCGCGGGCACCCGATTGATGGGGTTCTGTCGGACCAACTTATTCAAGCGGCTCGAGTCCTCCGGAGCGTCCTTTCTCTTATCGATCGAGCGGCACGTGCTGCGCAATTTCATCTACTTATACGCGATCGACAACGGTCTGGACTTGCCGATCGGCACTCAGGACGCAGCGTTGCTCGACACTCGCTTCTTTGACGACGAGGACAGCCAGGCAGCGCTCGAATTCGACGACGAGGTGGCCGTGAGCCCCGGCGCGGACCTCGCAGCCCAGGAGCCCACCGAGGCTGCGTTGCGAACCGCAGCCGTCAAGGCCTATCGCGCATACCAGACGTTTGGCGCCGAGCGTTTCAAATGGCTGTCGTCGCGTCTGTTCAAGAGGGAACTCGCTTCGGACCTGCGCGCCGACGTCGGTCTCCTCCTGGGGGTTCTTAGCATCGCCGGACGCTGGGATGCGCAGCGTGACGCCAAGCTCGCCGCCTTAGCCGATCTAGTCACCAAACGCCACAAGAACGAGAAAGTGCTGGTCTTCACACAGTTTGCGGATACAGCCCGTTATCTGGAGCGCGAGTTGAGCGACCGCGGCGTCAAATCGATCGCCGCCGTGACGGGGGACACCGACAACCCGACGGCGTTTGCGCTACGGTTCAGCCCGGTCGCCAATGAGGCGCGCAAAGAAGTGGCCAAAACTAATGAGTTGCGCGTGCTGATCGCCACCGACGTCTTGTCGGAAGGGCAGAACCTCCAAGATGCGGCCATCGTCGTCAACTACGATCTCCCGTGGGCCATCATCCGCCTCATCCAGCGTGCCGGCCGCGTTGACCGCATCGGCCAGCAGGCCGAAAGAATCCTTTGCTACTCGTTTATACCGGCCGAAGGCGTCGAACGCATCATTCGGCTACGCGCCAAGGTGCGCGAGCGACTCAAACAGAACGCAGAAGTCGTCGGTACCGACGAGACTTTTTTCGAAGATGAAGCCGAGGTCGAGGCACTACGCAACCTCTACCACGAGAAGGCAAGCGCGCTCGACGATCCGGTCGATGACGAAGTCGACCTTAGTTCGTACGCGTGGCAGATATGGCACAACGCGGTCAAAGATAACGAAACACTTCGCAAACAGATCGAGATCCTGCCGAACGTCGTTTACTCGGCCAAGAGTAGGAGTGAGAAGGACGGCGTCCTCGTCTACCTGCGCACGGCGGAAGACAACGACGCACTTGCATGGCTGGCGCCGGACGGGCGCGTCGTTTCGGAATCTCAGTTTGACATCCTGCGCGCTGCGGCCTGCGGCCCCGAGACTCCCGCTGTTCCCGCCGCCGAGAGGCACCATGAGCTAGTCAAGCAAGCGGTGACCAAGCTTATCGAGCACGAGCGCTCGACCGGCGGCAATCTCGGCCGCCCTAGCGGTCCTCGTGCGCGCGCGTACGAACGGTTGAAGAGGCTCGCCGAATCGCGCAAGGCAAGCCTGTTCCCCGATCACGAACTAGAGGCGGCCGTGGATGACATCTACCGCCGCCCGCTGAAAGAGGTTGCCGCGGATACTTTGCGTCGGTTGCTGAGGTCCGGCGTACGCGACGAAGATCTCGCCGAGCAGGTGAAGATCCTCCGCGAAGAAGGCAAGCTTGTGCAGGACGACGAAGAGTTCGCACGCAGCGAACCTCAGATCATCTGCTCGCTCGGCCTAGTATAGACATGGATCGTCAACGCGCGCGGCGACTCGTTGAGCAGTTCGACTTCATCACACTGTTCGCGGAAGAGTTGCTGTGGAACCGGTCGCGCGGCACGATCGTGATAGATGTCGAAGGCACGCCGCTCGCGCTGCAGTCGGTGGCGGAGAAGCGATCGGTGCAGGTTCTGCTATGTCCGCCTGCCGATGACGGATCGCTGCCGACCTACGTGCGTCGGCAGAAGATCGAACGGCAGGTTGCCAAGCAAGTCCGTGAGCATCTGATCATTTACGTCGACCAAGCCCGCTCGGTGCAGATTTGGCAATGGGTTGCGCGCGAGCTTGGACGCCCCGCCGCCTACCGGGAGATAGTCTGGCAAGCAGGTCAGTCGGCCGAGTTGCTGCTCGAAAAGCTTGGTCTGATCGCATTTCGTCTCGAAGAGGATGATGAGCTGCTGACGGTGCTGGGCGTCGCCGCCAAACTGCGAGACGCTTTCGATCGCGACAAGCTGACGAAGCGTTTCTACGACGATTTCAAGCTTGAGCGCGATTCGTTCCTGAAGTTCATCACAGGGATCCCTGACGGGGCCGCCGCTTGGTACACGTCGGTGATGATCAACCGGGTGATGTTCGTCTACTTCTTGCAGCGCAAGCGGCTCGCGAACAACGAAGGCTTCCTCGACAATCGGCACGACTACTTGCGCCATCACCTAAGGGAAACGCAGCGCCGGTTGGGCAAGGACCGCTACTACAGCGACTTCTTGTGCCCACTCTTCTTCCAAGGTTTCGCGCAATCGCAGCGCCGCGACGAGGTAAGCGCGCGCTTTGGGGACATTCCGTTCTTGAACGGCGGCCTGTTTGCTCGTCATCCGATCGAGGAACAGTATGGAGACAGAATTCGAATTGCCGACGCGGCCTTCGAGAGGCTGTTCGATTACTTCGACGCCTGGGACTGGCATCTCGACGACAGGCCGCTGCAGCGCTCCGCGGCCGCGCTCAAGTCGGCGCATCTGAAAGGTGAGATCAATCCCGAAGTGCTCGGCTACATCTTCGAGAAGTACATCAACCAGAAAGAACTTGGCGCCTACTACACGAAAGAAGACATCACCGGCTACATATGCCACAGCACAATCGTGCCCGGCATCCTGGACAGAGTCCGAGCACGTTGCCCGCGCGAGTTCGACGCGACGGCGTGGCCGTTATTGCAACAGGACCCGGATCGCTACATCTGGCCCGCAGTCCGCCACGGGGCAGATCTGCCCCTTCCGGAGGAGATCGCGGCGGGCCTTGATCCCAACCAGTCCAACCTGGTCGAGAAGCGAAAAGCATGGAACAGGCGCGCTCCGGAAACGCATGGACTGCCGACAGAAATCTGGCGCGAAGTCGTCGCACGCCGGCAAAGATACGAGGAGATTCGTGCAAGGCTAGGCGGCGGCGAGGTGCGCGACGTCACCGATTTCATTACCTACAACCTGAACATCGAGCAGTTCGCGCAGGACATCGTCATCCGCAGTGTCAGCCCCGAAGTCGTTCGTGCGCTGTGGCGCACGTTGGTCGGTGTCATCCCGGACGTCGGATCCTCGCAGCGTGCGTTCGAGTACGGATTTTCTGTACTTGATCCAACTTGCGGGTCGGGCGCCTTTCTGTTCGCCGCTCTGAACGTGTTGGAATCACTTTATCGCGCCTGCCTGACGCGGATGCGCGCCTTTGTACTGCAGGCCGACCTTGACGGCGAGCGGCATAAGTATCCGGACTTCCGCAAAGTTCTGGCCGACGTGGAGCGGCGACCGAACGAGAGCTACTACATCTACAAATCGATCATCGTCAACAACTTGTACGGCGTGGACATCGTCGACGAGGCGGTCGAGATTGCCAAGCTGCGTCTATTTCTGAAGCTGGTCGCTCAGCTGGAAGACAAGCGCGAGATCGAGCCGCTGCCCGACATCGACTTCAATATCCGCGCAGGTAACGCGTTGGTCGGCTTCGCGACTTACGAGGAAGTGAAGCAGGCCGTGACTCAGGAGGCAGGCGGACAGGCGAAGATGCTGTTCGACGATGCGATGACGCTGATCGAACACGATGCCGACGCGGCTGAGGGTGCCTACCTTCGTTTCAGACAGCAACAAGTCGCGCTTGGCGGCGAAATCACGATCGAAGACAAGCAAGCACTACGCGATCAATTGACCGCGTTGGAAGAACGGCTGAATTGGTATCTGGCGCGCGAGTACGGAATCGACCCGACACACACCGACAAGGTCGAGAAGTGGAAGGCAAGCCACAAGCCCTTTCATTGGTTCGTGGACTTCTACGGCATCCTGCGCGCCGGCGGGTTCGATGCGGTGGTCGGCAATCCTCCTTATATCGCTCGCAGCAAGCTTCTGAAGCGATACAGTGTGCGCAACTATCGAACGCTGGATTGCCCGGATGTCTACGCTTGGTGTTTGGAACGAGCAGCAACATTGACGAGTAACTGTGGCGCCGTCGGCATGATCGTGCCACTGAGTCTCACGTTCTCGGACGACTTCGCGCCACTGCGAAATGAAATCGCACACCAGTTTGGCGCGAACTGGTTTGCATCGTTCGGCCGCATACCGGCGGCATTGTTTGCGCACGACGTTCGCGTCCGCAACACAATACACATCGGGCGTCGGGTAAGTCGCGGAAATTACACGACGCGCCTGCATCGCTGGTTTGAGGAATATCGTCCATTCCTTGTGCCCACTCTTGCGTATGCTGCGTTCGACAGGAGCGCATGGGCTAACGGCAGAGTCCCCAAGCTTGATAGCCCAAGGTTGATCGCAGCGTTCGAGGCCTTGGCGCGGAGGGGAGAAACGGTAGCGGCGTCGCTCTCGACGCAACCAACACGCTATCCGCTTTATTACAAGAAGAGCGCTTACAACTGGCTGGCGTTTAGCAAAGAGCCGCCACCAGCTTTCGACAAGCGAGGTGTACCTGCTTTACAGACCGAAGTTGGCGTGGCTTATTCACGTTCTCAGAGTGACCGGGAGAAAGCGCTCGCACTTCTCAACGGCAAGATTCAATTTGCGTATTGGGTTGCCATTGGCGACGATTTTCATCTAACCAGTTGGATGTTTACTAGTCTTCCAATTGGAGTGCACCGGCTACACGGCCGCGACTGGGAACGAGTAGCGAAGCTCGCCCGCAGGCTTTGGCGCAAGATGCAAGAATCGGTCACGTTCAAGTTGAACGCAGGCAAGCGAGTCGGCAACTTCAATTTGACGCAATGCCGTGCGATCACGGACGAGATTGATCGATGCATCCTGGCGACACTGAAACTGCCGATCTGGGAGGAAATCGAGCTGCTGCACGCGCGGATTGTGCGCACGGGCTGCGATTTCGGTGAAGAAGACAATGACTGACCTCTCCGGTCCAAGTGCGGAGCAGCTCGCCGACGTCATCGTCGCCAAGCGCGAGAGCCTGCACTTCGAGACGAAGCGGGTAAGCGGAAAGATGGTCGGCAAGGCGCTCGAAACCGTTTGCGCCTTCGCCAACACCGAGGGCGGAATTTTGGCGCTCGGGGTCGAGGATTACGACAAGGCCGTCGGACGCGATCGCCTGTACGGCATTGAAGAGAATCCGGAAGCGGTGGACGAGTTGCAGCGCAAGCTGCGCACGCAGTTTGATCCGCCGATCGACGGCGTGCGGCTGGAGACGCTGCACGTGAGGTTGCGCGATGGACCCTCCGGACGCATCGTGCTGGTCAGGGTTCCGCAGAGCGCGGGGGTGCATACGGTTGTCGGTAACGGCACGCTGACGCGGCTGCCCGCCTCGAACCGCGAGCTGAGCGCGGCCGAGATCAACGAGCTGATGTTCCGGCGCGGTGTGGTAAGCGCCGAGGGGCAGGCGATCGAGGTTCCGCTTTCAGTTCTTGAGACTGAGCATTGGCGCGCGTACTGTGCTGCCCGTGGGCTCTTGGCCGGCGACATCGCGGACCGTCTACTGCGCATCGGCCTCGCCAAGCAGGTCGGCGAAGGGGCGTCAGCGAAGGTCTGGCCGACGCGAGCGGCCGTACTTTTGTTTGCGGACTTTCCCAGCGACGTGCTGGCGGCGCACGGCACCCGCGCAAGCGTCCGTGTGTTTCGTTATCGAGGTACAGCGATCGAGCATGGCCCGAGCCCGAACTTGAAGAAGGCCCCGCACACCCTGCGCGGGCCGATCGTCGCGCTGATCAATCAGACGCTCGCTTATGTGCTGAACGAAATCGCGGCCGGATTCGAGATGGCGGCTTCCGGGTTTCGGACCACGCACGCGTATCCGACGCGTGTGATCAAGGAGGCGATCACCAACGCGGTGCTGCATCGGGACTATCGGTATGCGCGCGATTGCGCCATCCGGATCTTCGACAATCGGATCGAAATCGAAAGCCCGGGCGAGCTGCCGTTCAACATCACGCCAGCGACGATCGGAAAGGCCGGCTCGGCGCCGCGGAACCCGAGCCTGGTCAACGCAGCCAGGGAGTTCCCGGACCCACCGAACGTCGATGCCGGAGAAGGCGTGCCGATGATGTTCGCGGAGATGCGGGCGAGCGGCCTTTACCCGCCCCAGTACGCGGTCAATCGCGACGCGGCCGTGCCGACCGTGACGGTAACCCTGCTGAACGAGCAACGGCCGGCGGTGTGGGAACAAGTGAGCGACTGGATCGACCGCCACGGGTTTATCGCGAACCGCGATCTACGACAGATCGCAGGCGTGGAGACACTACAAGCAAGCCGGATGTTTAAGGGCTGGGTCGAAACCGGCCTGCTCGTAGCTGACGACTCAAAGGGAAAGCGCGGCACCGTATACCGTAAACCAGTAGCCCCGCCCGCTGATGGCCTGAGCTTATTTTCTGACGCACCTGAAAATAACCGGGGCTAGGGTCAAAAATCCACGCCGAGTCAAGAGCTTACGCAGACGCTCATTTTCATGCCCAAAGGCGGCTTGTGGCATCAAGCCAATACCGTGGTGCAGGAACTGCGACCAGGGAGCACAGCCTACCCGCCGCGGCTCGGCGCTGCAGGGCCAACCTTGTACGCATGCGGCGATGTGGGCGTATTGCGGCTCCGGCTTGTAGGAATCTTTGCCTCGACGAAAGCAACTGGCGCTGCGATCCTGCGGTCGCTCGCTTGGGCGCGCTCGTTTTCGGAAAGCAATTGCGCAGTCATCAGCGGCTTCCACTCACCCCTAGAGCGAGAATGCCTTGTTTGGTTGCTGAGGCGTCAGATCCCCCTGATCGCTTGCCCGGCACGGGAAATCGCAACTTACCGATTGCCAGCGGAGTGGAGAGAGGCCGTGAAAGCGGCGCAGATGCTGGTGCTTTCTCCGTTCCGCACCGAGCGGCGAATGAACGCTCAGACCAGTGCCAAGCGCAACGCCTTGGTCGCGGCGTTAGCGGACGAGTGTGTTGTGCTACACGCAAGCCCCGGGAGCGCGACCGAGCGGCTCGTCGCAGAGATAAAGGCACGCGGGAAACGTATTCACGCTCCGGGCGGTCTTGACAATGGGGAGTCAGGATGAGTCGACAAAGCCGCATCCTAGCTGCGGATCGGTGAAATGCCGATCCCAAAATTGACGACTTCCGGCGCGTTGCCGCCCTTCGTCGGCGATACGCCCACCGACGAAGCGCAAATGGCGCCCTATGCAGTCGCGTTCAGCGAGCTGGCGAACCGTTTCGGCACGACGCCGCAGCGGTGGTCCTTGTTAAATGGCCTCGCTCGGTACCGCGCCGCCCTGCGCAAGGCCGGGATCATCGCCGGGTTTCAGTGGATCGACGGGAGCTTCCTCGAGGATGCTGAGGCGCTACGCGGCCGGCCACCGGCGGACATCGACCTCGTGACCTTCGCTATATTGCCGCCCGCGATGACTCCTCGCGCGTTCGTCGCCGCGTACAGCGCACTGTTGGATCACCACGCAGCAAAAGCCGCCTACGGCTGCGATGCGTACTTCGTCGACCTCGGGCTAGGCGCACGGCGCCCCGAGCTTTTGGTTGCGCAGACGCGCTACTGGTTCGGTTTGTTCTCGCACCAGCGCGCATCGGGTCTGTGGAAAGGAATGCTGCAGGTCGACTTGTACTCGGACGACGAGCAGGTCATCGGCCAACCGACCGCTGAAGGAGACAGCAATGCTGCACAAACTTGAGCGCGACGGCCTGCAGGCGGATCTGGCGAACGTCAACACGCTGCTGGCGGGCCTCAGCGAGGAAGACGACCCGGTCGGCTACGCGCAGTTCGCCGCACGGCGCGCTGAGATCGAGCGGGCGCTTGCCGCCATGGAGCGGGTATCCGAGGGCTCCGGAAAGGTCGTGCTGCTTTTCGGTGGACGCCCAGTTTGGGGAAGCCGTGGCATCGACGCCGACTTTGCTGCCAAGGCGATCGATCAGTTTCAGCGCGCCGTCGGCGCGCAGGCGGCGGGCGCCGCCGGGCCGGTCGGCACGCGCGGCAGATTGGCGCGGGACGTGGCGCCGCGATTGCTGGTCACCGACGTCGGTCGCGGTTCGTTCGGCTTTGTGCTTGAAGAAGCAGCCGAAAACGAACAACTGGTCGAAACGCCCACGCGGTACGCGCTGGATGACATCGCGCGGCTTGCGCGGGCGGCAGCCGCTACGGACGACGAGAGCTTCGACGCGGCGATCACGGTGATCGAGCCGCGGGCGCTGCAGGCACTCGCGGAGTTCTTCAAGCAATTGCACGAAAACGGCGCCCAACTGCGGCTCGTCGCAGGCGCGGAGGACGTGGAGTTGGACGCTGCGGCGATTGACCGCGCCCGGGCGCGTACCGAACAGACGCGGATCGACAGCGAAACGCTAGAGGAAGAAGGTGTGCTCGTCGGGCTGGTTCCGCGCCGCAAGACCTTCGAGTGGCGGCGAGCGAACGGCGAAACGATCGTCGGCACGGTGCAGGGCGACATTGCCCGCGCGTACGAGGACTCGCTTTTCAAGGATCATCTTCTGCTTGGGCCGATGCGGGCGCGCTTCGAAGTCCGCAAGGTTTCGCGACGCGGTGGCGCGCCGCGGCTCGCGTACACGCTATTGGCAGTAGCGCGGGTCAGCTAAGCGGGAATGGAGCAACGGACGGCATTGCACCGGCACTCGGAGCGCGCGTGACCGCGTCCGTCTACGACCGCCCCGAACACGCCGAGCTGCGGCGCCAGGTGGCGCGCTTCGTCGAACGCGAGGTGGAGCCGAACGCGCTCGCGTGGGACGAAGCGGGCTTCGTGCCGCGCGCGGTGCTGCGCAAGATGGGCGCGCTCGGCTGGCTCGGGCTGCGCTATCCGCCGCAGTACGGCGGCGCCGGCGCCGACCAGTTGACCAACGTCGTATTCCAGGAAGCGCTCGGGCGCTGCACGTCGGGCGGCTTCGTCGTCACCGTGCTCGTGCACACCGACATGGCCAGCCCGCACCTCGCGCACGCCGGCACCGAAGAGCAGAAGGCGCGCTGGCTGCCGGCGATCTGCCGCGGCGAGTGCACCACCGCGATCGCGGTCACCGAGCCGGACGCCGGCAGCGACGTGGCGGCGATCCGCACCCGCGCGGTGCGCGACGGCGACCACTACGTGATCGACGGCACCAAGACCTTCATCACCAACGGCGTGCACGCGAACCTCGTGTTCGTCGCCGCCAAGACGGACGCGCAGGCCAAGGGCTCGCGCGGCATCTCGATCTTCGCCGTCGAGCGCGGCACACCGGGTCTGCGCGTCGGCCGCGCGCTGACGAAGCAGGGCTGGCTCGCCTCGGACACGGCGGAACTGGTGTTCGAGAACTGCCGCGTGCCGGCGGCCAATCGGCTGGGCGAGGAAAACGCGGGCTTCTACGCGATCATGCGCAACTTCCAGAACGAGCGCGTGACGATGGGCGCCATGGCGATGGCGGAAGCCGCGCGCGCCATCGAGATCACGCTCGACTACGTGAAAACCCGCCCCGCTTTCGGCGGCACCTTGTGGGACAAGCAGGCGGTCCGCCTGAAGCTCGCCGAACTTGCGGCGAAGGTCGAGGCCGGCCGCCAGCTCGTCCACCACGCCGCCTGGCTCGACGCGCAGGGGCAGGACTGCGTGCGCG
>DATLZG010000429.1:0-8964 GCA_035574095.1 Burkholderiaceae bacterium
CACGCCCAGTGCAGGGTGGCCATCTGCCAGCGGTTCTGCAGCGCGACCAGCAGGTGGTCGCCGCGTGTGAGCCCCAGGTCGTGCAGGCCACGAACGGCGCCGCCGACCAGCGCCAGCCACTCGGCGTAGGTGAGCCGCAGGTCGCCGTCGACAAGCGCGCAAGCGCCCGGGTTGCGCTCCACGCTTTGCAGAAACGTGCGTCCGAGATCGAGCATGTCGGGCCCCTCCGCCTCGTCGCCTTCGAGTGAGCGCTACTGCTGATCGAGGGTGATGCCCGCCTTGGTGATGATCTCCCGCCACTTGGCGACCTCCGCCGAGATGTGGCGTCCCAGTTCCTCCGGCGTAGTCACCACTGCCTCGGCGCCGAGATCGCTCAGGCGCGCACGCACGGCCGGGTCGGACATCGAGAGGACGAGTTCTGCATGGAAGCGGTCGATAACCGCGCGCGGCGTGCCCTTGGGCGCAAGGAAGGCGAACCACGCGGCCGACTCGTAGCCGGCCAGTCCCGCCTCGCGCGCGGTCGGCACGTCGGGCAGTGCCGCCAGCCGCCGGCTCGAGGCCACCGCGATCGGGCGCACGTGGCCGCCATCGATCATCCCCTTCACGTTGGGCAGCAGCTGGAAGCCGACCTGCACTTGGCCCGAGACCATGTCGGTGACCATCTGCGAAGTCACGCGGTACGGCACGTGGACCATCTGCGTACCAGTAACCTGGTCGAAGTACGCGCCGGCCAGATGCTGCGAGCTGCCGATGCCGACCGAGCCGTAGTTCAGCTCCTTCGGTTTGCTCTTGGCGTAGGTGATGAGATCCGATAGCGTCCGCACCGGCAGCTTGGTGCTGACCACGATCACGTTCGGCACCGTCGCGAACATCGAGATCGGCTCGAAGTCTCCCTCAGGGTCGTAGCCAAGATTCTTCACCAGCGTCTTGTTGGCCGCGAGCGGACCGGACGAGCTCATCACTAGCGTGTAACCGTCCGGGAAGGCCTTTGCGACTTGCTGCGTACCCACGTTGCCGCCGGCTGCCGGCCTGTTCTCGACGACGAAGCGGAACGTGCCTCGGGTAGCGATGTGGTCGAGTACAACGCGCGTCAAGACGTCGCTTGCGCTGCCGGTGGCGAATGGCACGACCACAGTTACCGGCCGACTCGGATAGCCCTGCGCTTGAACGACGGGACCGCTGCCCATGATGACTAAAGCCGCTGCGGCCTGCATCAACGATCGTCGTTTCATACCTGTCTCCTCAATGTCGCACGCGTTCCGGCGCTACTCGGCCGCATCGATTACGGTCGTCGGCGCCCGCGTCAGCGCCGTTTCCAGAATCGCCGCCACGATCGGCGTGTAGCCGGTGCAGCGGCACAGGTGTCCCGACAGCATGTCGCGCACGGCCGCTTCCGTGGGTTTGATCTCGCCCGCGCTCACGCGCTCCAGCCAGGCGGCGGTCGAGTTGAGAATCCCGGCGGTGCAGAAGCCACACTGCAACGCGTGGTGGCGCCGGAAAGCCGCCTGCAGCTCGCTCAGGGTGCCAGCCTCGGGCGCCAAGCCTTCGACTGTCTGCACGCTGCAGCCGTCGACTTGGACGGCGAGCGTCAGGCATGCACGGGCGGGCACGCCGTCGATGCGCACCGTGCAAGCGCCGCATATGCCGTGCTCGCAGCCAACGTGCGTGCCGGTGGCGCCGAGTTCGTGCCGGAGGAAATCGCTGAGCAGGGTGCGGGGCTCGGCGCGGCCGCTGCGCACAACGCCGTTCAGCGTGAGCCGTACTTCGTGCGTGGTGTTTTTCGAGTATGACTTCAATGCAGGCTCCCCAAGCCTTGTGCGGCCGCGAGCACGGCTTGCCGGCCAAGCCTGCGCACGAGGTGCCGTCGGCCCTGCGCGGTCATGTGTGGGTCGTCGCGGGCGTCGAGCGACCAAGCGAGTTCATTCAGCGCGTCGTCAAGGGCGCAGCCATCAAGCGGCGGCAGGCGCTTGACGACAGGACGGTCGGCGACGCCGCCGATGCCGATGCGCAGCGCGGCGGGCTCCCGAGCCACAGCCACTGCCACGATCGCAAAGTCGCCATGGCGCAGCGCGAACTCGTTGAAGGCAAAACCGCTGCGCTCGTTTGCCAGCGGAAAACGCACGTCCTCGACCAGCTCGTCGTCAGCGCGTACGGTGCTGAGCATGCCGGTAAAGAAGTCCTCGGCGGCAACCGAGCGTCTGCCGCGCGTGCTGCGCAGAGTCACCGAGCCACCTAGCGTGGCGAGAACAAGCGGCAGTTCCGCGGCCGGATCGGCGTGTGCGATCGAGCCGCACACGGTGCCACGGCTGCGGATCTGCTGGTGCGAGATCCACGGCAGCGCCTGGGCGAGAAGCGGCACCTCGCGCGCAAGGCTCGCGCGTCGCTCGACGGTCATCTGCGTCACCGCGGCACCGACCACCAGCGCATCGCGCTCAAGGCGGACGCTGCGCAGATCTTCGCAGCGAGTGATGTCGATCAGCGCGGACGGCGTGGCGAGCCGCATGTTGAGCACCGTCATCAGCGACTGACCGCCGGCGAGGACTTTTGCCTCGTCGCCACGCGCCCGCAGCGCCTCGACTGCCTCAGCGGCATCGTCGGCGCGCAGAAGGTCAAAACGGGGCGGCTTCATCGTCTGATCCCGAGGAAGCGCAGCAGGCGTTGCCACACCGTCAGCGGCGCGGCGCCGCTCGCTTGCCGTCCCAGCGCGTTGAACAACTCGGCGAGCAGCATCCGCGCAGCGCCTTCGAGCATCCGGCTTCCCACGGCGGCAACCTTGCCACTGACTCGGGCTTCGTAGTCGTAATGCAAGCGCGTTCCCGTCGCCGTACGTTCCAGCCGTAAGCGGCCTTCCCCGCTGCCGGTACCGAGCGAGGACGTACCGCTACCGACGAGCCTCACGCTGTGCGGCGGGTCGATGTCAGCGAGATCGATCTGCGCGCGATAGCGCGCTTTCACGACGCCGACGCCGACCGCAACGTCGGCGCGATAGCGATTGGGGCCGATGCTCTCGAGCGCATGGCAGCCGGGAATCACTTTGGCAAGCGCGACCGGATCGAGTAGCACGGCGAACACGCGCTCGGGCGGCGCAGCGATCTCCAGTTGGCCGTGCGCCCGCAACGCCACAGCGCCTCTGGCACCGCCCGCCGCGCCGGTTGGCACTTCCGTTCGTGCGATCCCCATCGGAGCCGGCGGCTCGGCCTGCCCAAGATGTGCCAGAACGCGCGCCGGCGTGAGCGGCAGTACGAGATCGACTTCGCCATGGAGCGGGCGCAGTGCGTCGGCCACCGCGTTGGCGATCGCGGGCGGCGTGCTCATGTTGTTGCCTTCGCCAACACCTTTGGCGCCGAGCGGCGTGAACGGCGACGGCGTCTCCCGGTGAACGATCACCGGGTCCGGCACTTCGCAGCACGTGGGTACGGCGTAGTCGGCGAGCGTGCCGGACTGAAAGCTGCCGTCGGCGCCGTAGTGGAGTTCCTCGTACAGCGCAGCGCCCAACCCTTGCGCGAACCCGCCTCGGATCTGGCCGTCGACAAGCGCCGGGTTAAGCAGGCGGCCGGCATCGTGTGCGGTGACGTAGCGATCCACGCACACGCGGCCGGTGTCGCGGTCCACTTCCAGACCGACGATGTCGAACACGAATCCGTAGGCCGCCGATGTGTTGACGCGATCGTTCTCGTCTGGCGCGGCGAGCGAGTCAGGCGAGAAAAACGCGGTCTCGCGCAGTCCTGGCGCCATACCCTCGGGCAGCAGCGCCGGCGACCAGTGCGCGAGTCCCGCGACACGCGCAAACGGCAAGACCTGATCGTTCGCGCCTTCGGCGAAAACCTTGCCTTGCATGAAGCGAACTGCCGTCGGGTCGCACCTGAGTTGCGCGGCAGCGATACGAGCGAGCTTGGCGCGCAGCTGCATCGCAGCCAAGTGCACGGTGCCGGCCACTGCCCCAGCGAAGCGGCTCGAGTAGTTGCCGGCGGCGACCGACCACGCGTCCTTCTGTGTGTCGAACTCGACATTGACGACGATTTGCTCGGGCGCGAGTCCGAACGCGTCAGCCGCGATCTGCGCGCACACGGTCATGTGACCTTGGCCGGCCGGCGCCGAGGCGATCGTCACCGTTACACCGCCGAGCGGATCGATCGCGACGGTCGCTGAAGCAATCGCACCGCTCTTCGGCCCGGCCTTCGCCCGCTGAGCGGGCGTGAGCGCCGTTGTGATGTAGCCCATGTTGGAGATCGACGGCTCGACCACCGCCGCGCAACCGATGCCATAGAGCCTTCCCTCGGCGCGCGCTGTCCGCTGACGAGCCCGTAACTCGTCGAGCCGCGCGGCAGTGACCGCGTCGTCGGTGACCGCGTGGTAGTCACCGCTGTCAAGCAGAGCGCCGGCGGCGGCACGATAGGGGAACTGCTCGCGCCGAACGTAGTTGCGCCGACGCAGTTCGATCGGGTCGATACGAAGCTGAGCCGCGATGCGATCCATCAACCGCTCGAGTGCGAAGTACACCTGCGGCCCGCCGAAACCACGCACAAGTCCGGTGGGCGTTTTGTTCAGGACGACGACGCGGTTGCGAACGGCCAGGTTTGCGATGTCGTACGCACCCGTCAGCACGCCGTGCATTCGATAGAAGGTCGCCGGCTCAGGCGCGCGCAAGTAGGCGCCGACCTCGTCGACCTGTTCGTAGCGCAACGCGAGCACGCGACCGCCCGCATCGACCGCGGCCTCTATTTCCGTCGAGCGCGCTGTGGCCGACGTAGCCGCCGTTAGGTGCTCAACGCGGTCCTCGACCCACTTGACTGGCGCGCCGGCCTTGCGCGCGGCAAGGCACATCAGGACCGCCGCCGGAAACACCGCCTGCTTGACGCCGAAGCTGCCGCCCGAGTCGCGTGGCACGCGGTGACGCAGCTTGTTGCCTGGCACCTGCAACGCGAGCGCCATCACGGCATGAAGCGAGAACGGGCCCATGAAATTGGAGACCACGTCGTACGCACCTTCGGCCGGAAGCCATTCGGCGAGCACGACCCCGCACTCGATCGGCGTGCACGAGTTGCGCGGATAGCGTGCAGACAGCCTGATCACATGCGCTGCGGCGGCGAAAGCTCGGTCCGGATCGCCATAGCTGAAGCGACGATCACTGACGACATTGCTGCCCACTTCCGGGTGAAGCAGCGGCGCGTCGGCCGCCAACGCGTCGTCGATCGACACCACCGGCGGCAACGGCTCGTACTCCACCCGTACGAGATCAGCCCCGTCTTCTGCGAGATAGCGGTCTTCGGCGACCACGACCGCCACTGGCTCCCCGACATAACGTACGCGATCGATGGCAAGCGCCCAGTGATGCACTGGCGCCTTCACGCCGGCGACGAACGGCTGCGACCAGCGCTTGACGTCTTCGCCGATCAGGACGGCCCGAACGCCGGGGCTCGCCAAGGCGCGCGTTGTGTCGATCCCTCGCACGTATGCGTGCGCGTGCGGCGAGCGGACGATGGCCGCGTGCAGCGTGCCGGGTTTGACACCAAGATCGTCGGCGTACTGGCCGCGGCCTGTGAGTAGCGTCGAGTCCTCCAGACGCTCGCGCGCACGCCCCACATGGGGCGCGACAATGCGCGAAAGATCGGCGTCACGATGCATGGCTGCCGCCTGAACGGAACAGGCGCGCAGTTTTTGCGAGAGCGGCTGGAAATCGTTAACGGCTCAGTCCGACGACTTACCGAGGAGTCTGATTCCGGACCGCTGAATCTAGCGACTTCTGTGCTGCAGTGCGTCGACGTGCTTCCGGCGGACTGACGGATGCCTTGGTAACACCCGGAGTGCGCTGCGGGCTAGCCAAACTCCTCCACGGAACGCCCTGGCCCACCTTCCCGCGGGAAGAAAAGGTTCACCCGACTTCGATACTCGGTCGGCGTTATACCAACGTGCTCGCGAAAGAAGCGAGAAAAATGGCTCGGCGCCGAAAAGCCAAGTGTGTGGGAGATGTCTGCGACAGGCTGACGTCGGTCCGTGAGACCGCGGATCGACGCTTCGATGCGTAGTGCGTTGGCGTAAACGAGAGGCGTCGTCCGCGTCTCGCGCCGAAAGAGTGAGAAAAAGTGCGCACGCGAAAGGCCAGCCTCAGCGGCCAGGGTTGCCATGTCGAAATCCAGCGCGACGTTCGCTCGCATGTAAGCAATCGCGCGCCGGATGCGCGGATCGATCGACGTCGGCGCGCGAGTCCGAAGCAGGCCTGCCACGTCGCGCCAGCCCGAATAACTGTCGATCACCGCGATCATCAGGTTGAACAGCAGATTCTCCAGACGCTCTGCCGCGATGTCGTCGGCCCACCACAGCTCCAGCACGAACTCGTCGACGATCTTCTTCGTGCGGGCGTCGATTTCGACGCAGTTACGAGGAAAGAAGCGCGGATGGCCGGCAAGCGTCAGCGATCGCTGGATCTCTGCCAGCCAAGCAGGCTCGATATACAGCGCGAGGATCAGGGTGTCCTGGCTGTGAGAAAAGTCGTGCTGGTAAACGTGTGGCTCCCACGCATTGATTAGAACAGCGGTCGAGTCGGTCAGCGGCTGACGTTCGCCGCGGACCAAGAATGCACTGTCCGAACCACCCGCCTTGAGCAGCACGTGACAATGGTGATGTGCGTGCTCCACCAGCGGCGCGTCCATATCGAGCAGCGCGACGCGGCCGAATCGGCCTTGAAAAAGCTTGATCGCAGACGACACAACGGGTAACCCGGACCTCGGCGAGGCGGCAAGTCGCGCATGCCGTGGCGCGCTCACGAGAAAAGTCTAGCGCCGAATCCGCTCGATACAAGATCGTGGCGCGCTTGGTAAGTGCTGGGCATCATGAACTGGTCCCCGAAAAACGGACGCCGCAAAGATGCGTACTTTGACTTCGTGGAGGTAGTCGATGAAAGCGGGACCGGATCGGGGAATACACGGTCGAGTTTCGTGAGACCGCGGTGCGGCAGGTGCTCGACGGTGGGCGCGGTGTGCCGCAGGTGGCGCGCACGCTGGAGATGTCGCCCAAGACGCTGGCCAACTGGGTGATGAAAGCGCGCAAGGGCTAGCCGCTGCTGAAGCGGGCGCCGGCGCAGCCCGTGGATGATCTGCCCGCCGAGAATGCCCGGCTGCGCCAGGAAAACGCCCGGTTGAAGCTGGAAAAAGAGATCCTCAAAAAGGCAGCGGCGAACTTTGCCAAGGAGTCGCTGTGAAGTACGCCTGGATCGAGCAGCACCGCGACTCCTACAGCGCGACGCTGATGTGCCAGCTGCTCGGGGTATCGCGCAGCGGGGTGCAGGCGGCGCGCGGGCGTGGCGCCTCGGCGCGTGCCCGCAGGGATGAGCCGCTGCTCGAAGAAATCCGGCGCCGACAACGCCGGCACCGCGGCCGTTATAGCCGGCGGCGCATGCGCCGCGAGGTTGCCGCGGCGCTGGGCGAGTCGATCCACGAGAAGCGCGTCGGCCGCCTGATGCGCCAAGGCGATCTGCAAAGCCGCCAGCGCCGGCGCTTGCGCGTCGTCACCGCCGACTCCAAGCACGGCCACGCCGTGGCGCCGAACGTGCTGGCGTGCGATTTTGCGGCCACCGCACCGAACCCGAAGTGGCTCGCGGATCTGACCGACGGGCCCACCGCCGAGGGTTGGCTGTACCTGGCGCTGATCCTGGACCTGTTTAGCCGCACGTTCATCGGCTGGGCGATGAGCGATGCGATGGCGCAGGACTTGACCTTGGAGGCGCTGCCATGGCGCTTCTGTGGCGCGATCCGCCGCCGGGCCTCACGCACCACTCCGATCGCGGTTCCCAAATCGCCGCTCACGACTGCCGCAAGGTGCCGGCTGCCCGCGGCATCACCGTGTCGATGAGCCGCACGGGCGGCTGCGCGGACCATGCGCCGATGGGATCGGACACGGGACGGTGAAGGTCCAGTGCGTGCACGGAGCCGAGTTCAAGACGCGCACTGAGGCGGCGCAGGCGATCGTCGAGTACCTCGGCTACTACAAAACCGAGCGGCTTTAATCGTCGCTGGGGTATCTGACGCCGGGCGAGTCCGCGCGGCGCTGGTGCGCCGAGCATGAACAACGTGCGGCAACCGCACAATGCAGCACCACGCGTTGCCCTCCGCCGGCCGCCGTCGTGGATCGTGCCCCTCCGAGCGGTGCAAATCCACCGGTCTCGAAGGTTGAGGCGTTCGGTGCTCAGCTCATCACGGCGGACAGCCGCGCGGGTTGATTGTCGGCGAGTTGCTGCAGCCCTTCAAGCTGCTGGCAGCGGCGCTGCAGTTGCCATTCGTCGTTTTGCTCCGGCAGCAACGCGCCGATCAGGCGCGTGATCGCCGGCTCGTTCGGGAAGATGCCCACCACGTCGGTGCGGCGCTTGATCTACGCGTTCTGACGCTTCAGCGGGTTGGTGGAATGGATCGGCAGCCGGTGCGCGTTCGGAAACGCCATGAAGGCCAGCACATCGGTTTCGACCTCGTCCGTCAGTTACGCAATCTTCGGCAACGTCGCGCGCAACCGGTCGGCTACTGCGCGCCATTGCCGCCGCGCGTCGACGTCCGTTTCCTGCGCGAACCCCGTGCGGATCAGCGCCGCCACCATCTGCCGCTGCCCTTTGGGTGCGTGCGCCAGAGCATTGCGCATGAAGTGCACCCGGCAGCGCAGTCAGGTCGCCTTCAGCACTTTGGCCACGGCCGCCTTCAGACTGAAGCTACCGTCAATGCCAATGCTCCGCCACGAACGCCGCCAAGTCGCGCGCGAAGCGCGCCGGCTCGGCGTAGTGCGGCGAATGGCCGGAGCGCGCGTAGCGCAGCACGCGCGCGTGCGGCACCGCCTGGCGGTAGTAGGCATCCAGCGGCAGGCTGCCGTAGTGTGCGCTGCGTCCGCCGAGCACGACCAGCAGCGGCACGTCCAGCCGCGGCAGCAGTGGGCGAAAGTCGGCGACGACCAGCGATGCGCACAGCTCCAGCAGCGGCGCGACGT
>DATLZG010000430.1:0-2085 GCA_035574095.1 Burkholderiaceae bacterium
GGGGGTGCCTGGGGATGCAGCGCGAGGCGCGGCGAGGGGACCATTGGCGGCAGCCAAGGACCCGAGCCGCAACGACGCGCTGCGCCCCAGGCGCCCCCGCCCCGTAGGGTTGCGACGATAAGCGGGCGCCCGCGGTGTTGGCGCGCTCGGCCGTAGGCCAAGCTACTGTCCTTCGCGCGCCGCCTAGCGTCCGCCCGCTTCTCGTCGCAACGCGGCCGTCGGGGATTTTGAGATAGGTTCTAGATCGGCCGTCGCGCGCATCATTGGCGCCAACGCGCTGGTCCGGTTACATCCGGACTGACGCTAGCTTCCCGCGTTCCGCAGCGAGCCGCGCATGCTGAATTCGATCCGCAACTTCTTCGACAAGTACCTCGCCGGCACCGAAGCGGCGCGGCCGACGCATACGCTGGAGCTGGCCGCGGCCGCGCTGCTGGTCGAAGTCGCGCGGCTGGATCCGCGCGCGACCGACGACGTGCACGCGGCCGTGCTGGCCGCCGTACGCGAGCAGTGCCATCTTTCCGCAGAGGAGGCCGGAGCGCTCGCCGCCGCGGCCGAGGAGGAGGCGCGGCAGGCGACCGACTACTACCAGTTCACGTCGCTGATCAACCGCGCGTTTTCGCCGGCGGAGAAAGAGCAGTTGCTCGAGCGCATGTGGCGCGTCGCCTACGCCGACGCCCACCTGGCTGCGCACGAGCTGCATCTGCTGCGCAAGATCGCCGGACTGCTGCACGTGCCGGACAGCGCCTACATCGCCGCCAAGCTGCGGGCGAAGCAGGCGCTGGACAACGGCTGACGCGCGCCGGTCGCGCGCCGGGACGGCCACCGGCGCGCGGCGCTCACTTCACGGCGATCGGATTGATGATCGCCTGCACCGCGCCGGTGATGCGCGCCGGGCCGAGCGTGAAGAAAGACTCCCACGCCTTGTCCTTGACCATCTCCTCGGTGTTCATGTTCTCCAGGATGTAGATGCCGTTCATCGGCAGCAGGATCTGGTGCACCTCGAACACGCCGGCGTTCTTCTCGAACGGGATGACCTCCAGTCCCCAGGTGTCGGCGCCGACCATCGCCACGCCGAGCGACGCCAGATACTTCGCGCCTTCGACGCCCAGCCCCGGTTCGACCGAGCCGTAACGCTTGTCGTCCTTGCCGATCAGCTTGGTCCAGCCGGTGTAAAACAGCACCACGTCGCCGCGTTCGATGCCTTTCACGCCCTGGCGCTTCAGCGCGCCCTCGATCTCGGCGCGGTTGAACGCCGTGCCTTCCTTGACGATGTCGGTGTTGAAGTAGCCGGCCATGTCGAGCAGCACCGCGCGCGTCGCGATCGCCGGCACCTGTTCGATGCCCAGCTTCTTCAGACCGTCGGCCTGCACGAAGTCGGCCGCCTTGTTGCAGTTGTAGTAGACGTTGTCGATGCCGATATGGCCCAGCCCGTCCAGTTGCGAACCGATGCCGACCCAGCCGGAGATGATGTCGTCGTTGTAAGTGGTCTTGCTCGGCCCCAGCGACGAGCCGCCCACTTGGCCCGGCTGCAGCACGGTCAGCGCAAACGTGCGCGGCGGGAACGCCGGCGTCCTGCTGTTGGTCTCGATGCCGAGCCGGTACGCCTTGCCGCGCGTGATCAGCTTGGCGGCGGCGAGCGTCTTTTCCGGCGTCACGTAGTTCAGGTTGCCGATCTGGTCGTTCGGCCCGAATTTCGACGGAAAACAGGTCTGCAGTTGCCCCTGCGCCTGCGCGGCAGTGGCCGCGAGCGCGAGCGCGCAGCCGGCGATCAACCCGAGCGGTCGGTGCCCCTTCCTCATCGCTTGTCTCCTTGGTCTTCGACGCGCCGTGAGCGTTCGGTCGGCGCGCGCACGGCGCAGGCGCGCGCGCCGCGGCCAGCCTAGCGCGTGCCGTCGGCCGCCGTCCGCCCCGCGATTCCGCGAGTCAGTCGGCGACGACGGCCAGCAGTTGCGCGCCATAGTTCGCGAGCTTGCGCTCGCCCACACCGGCGATCGCGCGCAACTCGTCGAGCGAGCGCGGCGCCAGGGCGGCGATCGCGGCCAGCGTCTGGTCGTGAAAGACCACATACGCCGGCACGCCGTGCGC
>DATLZG010000431.1:0-5533 GCA_035574095.1 Burkholderiaceae bacterium
GCCGCCAGCTCCTCGACGAGCACTTTGCTCGCTCCCAGCGCCGAGAACTCCTTGCCGAAGCGCGCAAGCTGCTCGCGCCGGGCGGACAGGTCCTTCTCGGTCTGCGCAAGGACTTCGGCCAGCACCCGGTTCTGGCGCGCCTGATAGGCGTACATCGCAAGGGCGCCGAGAAGAACGAGCACGAGCGCCTGCGCCATCGCCAGCGCAGAGAAATGGCGCTTTTGCCGCAGAAACATCGGGTTGAAAAGGTTGATCTGCTGGCTCATGATCAGAGCGCCTTCGTCTCGTGGCGCAGCGACGCGCCGAAATGGTGAAAGAGCCGCCATTGCATCTCGCGCTCCGGCACCCCTTCCTCGAACGCGAGCGCCCGGGCAAGGTCCAGCTCCTGCGCCTCAATGCCGAGGCGCCCTCGCAGATGCTGCGCCATCCCGCCATCCTGCGGCGCCGGCGCAATCAGCATCGTCGCGACCGGAATCGCACCGAACTGACGGTCGAAATGATCGAGCGTGCGCTGGATCTCGACCGCCACGCGCTCCTGCGCCGCATCGCGCGCCGGCGCCCCCGGCGCGAGCTGTTCCAGCCCGACGTCAATGCGCCGCGCGAGATACAGCTCGCGCCGCCAGTTGATCGTCAACAGGCCCCAGCGCGCGGCAAAATACGCGAGCGCCACGGCGCGTTCGTCATCCTCGTAAAGCGCCGCGATGTTGCGCTGTGCGGTTTCCGGAATGTCAATCACCGACAGGGGCACCCGCGCCTGCTCGAACAGGCGGATCTTCGCCTCGATGACGTCGTTGCGCGCCGAAATCGCATACATGAAGTGGGCGCGCGCGCCGGCGCCTTCGGGCGGCGGAATGTCGAGAACGTCCACCGTGGCGTCGTCCACGTGGTAGTCAATCATGTCCCTGATCTTCCAGCGGATCGCGCTCCTGAGTTCTTCCTTCGGCACGTTGGGCGCATCTACCTGAAGGAACTGATACTCGCCAGGGCGCAGCAAGGCCGCGACCTCGTAGCGTGCAAGCCGCATGTCGTGCGCCACCTTCGCGAGGTCTCCGTCGAGCTTGCGCACGCCGTGGATGCTGATCACCGGCCGCGCACCCGGATCGAAACGGCCGTGCGCGAATTCGAGCAAATCGGCCTCCGCTGTCACCGCCAGCCATCCCCGGACCTTCTTTTCTCTGCCAAACCAGTTCAGCAAGCCGCCCCGAATTTCCGCGTAAATGCTTCAAATTACCGCAATAACCCTTTGTCGTCAAACCGCTTTTCTTTTCTGCTGACAGGATGCGGATTGTTCGTATTGTCCGACAGCGGGGCGCGGGCAGGGGCAAGACTTTGTCAGTATTTCTCCCGTGTGTAGATGAACTCCTTCTGGCGCACGAATCGGGGGGTTGTCGCCGTTCCGGCGACGAAGTCCGCCTCGGGCTCGCCGCTGACGAGCTTCAGGCCCGCGCTGGTCGCGATCGAGTTCCCCGAAAGGGTGCCGCTATATCGCCCCCATGGGTTGCAGTTGCGCACGCCACCGCTTGTTGCGCAGCCGGCACCTCTGCCGACGCTGGAGGGGGCCGCGCTGTCCAGATCGCTCGCGAGGTAATGCAGAGTGACGTTGTAGGTTCCGGCAGTGTTCGCGTTCTTGAGCGTCCAGTAGCGGTTTACGCTGCTCGCCGGATTGATGCCGCTTCGCCTCCCCGTGGTATCCGGATGGTCGGCCGGGGGCGCCGCAGGGGTGGTTGCCGTGAGGTTTCCGCCGCTCGCCCCGGCCGCGAAGGCGACCTGGATCGGCGTGTAGCTGTTTCCGTCGCCGATCGGAAATACGAACGAGGCCGCCCCGGCGGGAAAGGTCTTCTCCAGATTGCCGACGACGTGGTTGGTCGCCGCCGCCGCCGGCGTGAGCCCGCCGGCGCGAGAGACCGCGGCGCTTGCGCCGAGCGTCAGCTTGTTCGAACCGGTCCGAACGGTGCCGGCGGTGAGGGTGAGCAGATTGCTCACGGTGGGACTGGTGCTGATCGCGAGGCTGGTGCCGGAGGACTTGTTGACCGTCAGGCCGTAGAACGCCGTGGTCGAGGACCCGGTGATCGCCTGCGTCGTCCCGGCTCCGGTGAACGTCACCGTGCCGGTGCCCGCGCTGAAGCTGCCGTTGTTGGTCCAGATGCCGGTCGCACTGCCGTCGCCGATCGTGATGTTCTGGTTGTTCGCGTTCAGCGTCGCCCCGGTCCCGATCGTCAGATCGTTGCGCACGGTGAGCGCGGTCTGCAGGCGCGCCGTCGGCCCGTTCGTGCTGTTCACCACGAAGTTCCAGATCGGCGCGCTGCTGCTGGCGAGGTCGAAGGTCTGGCCGGCCGCAGTCGAGCCGTCGCCGATCTGCAGCGTGCCGCCGGTGACCGTCGCCGAGGGCGCCCGGTTGTCGTAGGCCCGGGCCCCGCCCGTGGACGGCATGCGGATCACGATCGTGCCGCCGGACATCAAAAACTGCGAACTCGCGCCGCTGCCGAGAAAGAACGGCCCGAACGTGGAATCGGTATTGCCGATCGTGCCTGCGGTCAAAGTGCCGCCGTCCATGCGGATGACGCCGCTGTCGGTCGCGTTGACGCTGGTGAGCCGCCCGCCCAGCGTGACGGTTCCGCCCTCCTGCCAATAGGTCGAGTTCGCGCTGTTCAGCAGGCGCAGGCGCTGATCCTGGCGCGCGACGAGGTTCACCGCACCCGCCGCGACGCGGAACGTCGAACCGTTCATCGTGATGTTGAGCGGCGCCCCGGCGCTGTTGCAGGTCGCCGTCGCGTCCCCGACGCTGATCGAGGTGGTCGCGCTGTTCAGCCAGAATCCGGCGGCAGGGCCGATCAGATAGCAGTCCGGGGTGTTCGCCATCGGCGCGTTGTCGAACGGGCTGATGCTGAGCGCCGGTCCGGTGCGCGAGATTTTGAACGTGCCGCCCGTGGCGGGGTTGGTCGGGGTGTTCGGGAGCCCGCCCACGCAGTTGGCGTTCGAAGGGATGCTCGCTCCGCCGTTTGCCAGCAGCAGACACCCGGCCGGGCTGGTCGAGAATTGAAAGTCGTCTGCGGTGTAGTCGAGGATGTTCGCAGCGCTGGTGCCGAGGCTCACGATGAGCCGGTAAAAGCGCGTCAGCGTGCCGGTGCCGCCGATCGTGCGCGACCCGTTGCCGTTGAAGGTCACCTGAGCGAGGCTGTTCGCGTCGGTCGCCATGTCGAAGGTGTCGTTGTTGAGCAGATTGCCGCCGATCAGCACCGAGTGCGTGGTGTTCGACCCCGCGCTCACGATGAAGGATCCGTTGTTGGTGACGTCTCCGGTGACCGTGACCGTGCGCGCCATGTTGTTGTTGCCGATCCGCAGGATGCCGCCGGCGTTGACCGTGATGCTCGCGACCGCATTGGTGTTCGTGTTGACCGTCATGGTGCTGCCGGCACAGATCACCACATCGTCCCCGTTTGCCGGTACGCCGGCGTTTCCGGTACCGCCGCATGCCGTGGTCCAGTCGTTGTTCGCGCCCCAGCTTCGATTGCCTGTTTTCGAGAACTTGGTCGCCGCGTATCCCTGGGCGGCCGAGGCGAGGAAAAGCACCACGCTCGCAAGCAGGCAAAGCACCCGCACGCTCCGCCTCACGGGATGTTGGAGACTGACGCCGAAAGCTGCCGCTCGGCGTAGCCCGGCGTACCCAGCGTGCCGATCGTCGCCCTGCTGGAGAGCCGATAGACCGTGCTGCCGACGCCGAAGAGGTAAGGTTCGCACGTGACCGTGACGCTCACGCCGTTCAGCGCCGGATCGGAGAGAGTAAAGGCACTGGAAGAGGCGCAACTGCCGGCGGCGATCGCGCGCTGGATTCCCCATTCCAGGCCCGAGCGCGCGCCCCAGTACGCCTTCGCCGCGAGCACCGATTTCCCCTCGGTGTCGTGCTGCACCCCCGAGAGACTGGCGATGGCGGCCCCGAGGCCGGCGAGCGCCACGATCAGGAAGATCACGGCGACTAGGGCCATGCCGGCGGCGGCGCGGCGGCGGATCATTGGCTGTTGTCCAGATGCACCTGATGCAGCAGCGTCACCTTTTCCCCCGCCGCATTCTTCAGAGCGAGCGCGACCGTCACGATGCCGCTCAGCAGCCCGTCGTTCTGCACGCTGCAATCGTCCACGCCGCTGGCCACCAGCGCGCTTGTGCCGGTGGTATGGGACGCGGCGAAGGAATAGCCCCAATAGCGCGTGAGCGTGCCGGCGCTCTTGCTGCAGGCATAGGCGACCGGCGCCTCGGCCTTCCGGACCACGAAAACGCGCTGGCGCGGCGAGCACTCGGCGCTCGCGCAGAAGCGGTGCCCGCCGCCGCCGATGGTGACGTGGTGGCGCCCCGAGGCGATCGAAAGCGAAATGCTCTTCGCAACTGGGGTAATCGGCGCCGGTGATGCGGTGTCGGTATAGATCTCGCTTCCGCTGTTGCCCACCGCCAGCCGGTAATCGCCGGGCGAACCGGTGAATCCGGCATCCTGGAACAGCCCGAGGATGTCGAACTCGGCGTCGGTTGCCGCGACGTCGAGGTTCTGCGCCGCGCCGGTGCCGCAGTCCGGAGCAAGGGGCGTGGTCCCGTCGGTGGCGCAGTAGCGCGCGCCTTCCACCGTCGGCACCATCTCCAGCACGAAGCCGTCGGCGCTGTTCGTCGCGCGCACGCTGTTCGGCACCGAGATCCGGATATCGCGCGCCATGCGCCGCAGCGCGCTTTCGCCCGCGTCCACCAGCGCCGCGCGCTGCGCCTGCGCATGGTAGGCGTTCACCGCCGGCACGATGAACATGCCGAAGCTTGCGCCGACGATGCCGAGCAGCACGATCACCACGACCAGCTCGATGAGGGTAAACCCGCGCATCACAGGCTCTTGCAGCCGGGATCGGCGGCGGCGTTGCAGTTGTAGTTGGTGCGATAGCCCGAGAGCGTGACCGCGGTCCCGGCCGGACCACTTACGGTAACGTCCACCCGCAGCACCCGCACGGCGCCGGTGTTGTTGATCTCGCCCGCGCCGGCCGGGCCGAGCGTCACGCCGCTTGAGGCCACCGCGACCGAAACGCTGTAGCCGGCGAGTGCCGCAAGCGCCGCGCCCGCCTGGTTGCGCGGCGGGCTGTCGGCAAGGCCGTTGTAGTCGCACACGTTGTCGTAGGTGGCGCGCGTCTCGCCGGCGGCGGTGCCGGTGCACACGACGTCGGTGTCCGGGTCGTGGAACTTCTGGCGCAGGATCTCCTCCAGGTACGCCTCGGCGAGCAGAATTGCCTGCTGGCGCACCATCGGATCGGCGCTGTGCTGCGCCGCGACGACAATTACCGACATCGCGCCGGCGAGCGCGATCGCGATGACGGCAATCGCGATCACGATCTCGACCAGGGTGAACCCGCGCCCGCGGCCGCTACGGCTCGTGCACATAGCCCGTTTCCGCCTCGACCCGGATCTGCCGGCTTCCGATCGTGATGGTCTGCGCGGCGCTCGGCCTTCCCTGACGGTCGAAGGTGAAGTCCGCTTGGCCGGAATAGGCGGCGGCGCCCGCGGCGGTCAC
>DATLZG010000432.1:0-3199 GCA_035574095.1 Burkholderiaceae bacterium
GTGCAGTTCCGCTTCATCGAGCGCAGGGTGCAGTACTGATGGTCGAGAAGCGCCCCTGGCTCGATCTGTTCGCGCACCTGGTGCTCGCCGCCGGCGTGCTGCTGGTGGCGTTCCCGATCTACGTCACGTTCGTCGCCTCGACGCACACGCTGGAGGCGATCATGCAGGTGCCGATGCCGCTTGCGCCCGGCGACCGGCTGTGGGAGAACTACGCGCAAGTGCTCGCGGCGGGCTCGACCAAGGGCTCGAAGGCTCCGGTGGCGACGATGCTGATCAACAGCACGGTGATGGCGCTCGCGATCCCGGTGGGCAAGATCGCGATTTCGATCATTTCGGCGTTCGCCATCGTGTACTTCCGCTTCCCGCTGCGGATGTTCTTCTTCTGGATGATCTTCGTGACGCTGATGCTGCCGGTCGAGGTGCGCATCATTCCCACGTTCAAGGTGATCTCGGACCTCGGCATGCTGAATACCTACGCCGGCCTCACGGTGCCGCTGATCGCCTCGGCGACCGCGACTTTCCTCTTTCGCCAGTTCTTCATGACGATCCCCGACGAACTGGCCGAAGCGGCGCGGGTGGACGGCGCAGGCCCGATGCGCTTCTTCTGGGACGTGGTGGTGCCGCTTTCCCGGACCACGATGGCGGCGCTGTTCGTCATCCAGTTCATCTACGGCTGGAACCAGTACCTGTGGCCGCTGCTCATCACCACCGACGAGTCCATGTACACCACCGTGATCGGGATCAAGCGCATGATCGTCGGCAGCGACGCGGCGAACGAATGGAACCTCATCATGGCCACGGCGATGCTGGCGATGCTGCCGCCGGCGGTGGTGGTGATCCTGATGCAGAAGTGGTTCGTCAAGGGACTGGTGGAGACGGAAAAGTAATGGCCGGCGTCTCGCTCAGGAACGTGCGCAAGTCGTACGGAACGCTGGAGGTGATCCACGGCGTCTCGATGGAGATCGCCGACGGCGAGTTCGTGGTGATCCTCGGACCCTCCGGCTGCGGCAAGTCGACGCTCCTCAGGATGGTGGCGGGACTGGAAACGATCAGCGCCGGCGAGATCGCGATCGGCGGCCGGGTGGTGAACGACCTGGAGCCGAAGGACCGCGACATCGCGATGGTGTTCCAGAACTACGCGCTGTATCCGCACATGAGCGTGTACGACAACATGTCCTACGGCCTGCGCATCAAGGGCCTGCCGAAGGCCGAGATCGAGGCGCGGGTGAGAAAGGCTGCCGAGATCCTGGAGCTCTCGGCGTTTCTCGCGCGCAAGCCGCGCGAACTCTCCGGCGGCCAGCGCCAGAGAGTCGCGATGGGACGCGCCATCGTGCGCGAGCCGCAGGTGTTCCTGTTCGACGAGCCGCTCTCGAACCTGGACGCCAAGCTGCGCGTGCAGATGCGGGGAGAACTTCAGGCGCTGCACCGCAGGCTTGGCACCACCAGCCTCTTCGTCACCCACGACCAGGTCGAGGCGATGACGCTCGCGCACCGCATGGTGGTGATGAACGCCGGCCATGTCGAGCAGATCGGCGCACCGCTGGAGGTGTACGCCAAGCCGGCCACCACCTTCGTCGCGGGCTTCATCGGCTCGCCGCCGATGAACCTGATTCCGCGCGACGGTCGGCTTCTCGGCGTGCGTCCCGAGCACCTGGAGCCGTGCGCCGGGTCGGAGGCGATGCTCACGGTGGAGGTGGACCTGATCGAGCCGCTCGGCTCGGACACGCTGGTCTACGGCCACATCGGCGACGCGAACGGCACGCGCGTCGCGGCGCGGCTGCATGCGTCGCTTCCCGCGCAGACCGGGCGGCTCGCGCTGCGCTACGATCCGGCCAACGCCCACTGGTTCGACCCGGCCAGCGGCCGGCGCCTCGAGCCCTGACGTTCCGGAGCACGCCGTGACGCGGTCGCAGATCCGCCGCTTCGTCGAGGAGTCGAGCGTCGAGCGCATCCGCCAGGTGCTGGATGGCCTGCAGGCGCTGAAAATGCACCGCCCGATCGCCGACGAGCGCGAGAGGGCGTTCCTCCTGGATCTGCGCGATCACGAGGCGTTCTTCCGCGCGCTCGCCGACCAGAAGCTGCAGGGCGGCTAGCGCGGCGGGCGCGCTACACGCAGCGCGCCCCGTCCACCTCGATGCACACGCCGCTCACGAAGGCCGCCTCGTCGGAAGCGAGATAGAGGCAGGCGTTGGCGACATCGAGCGGCGTCGAGAAGCGTCCGAGCGGGATCGTGGCGAGAAAGCGCCTTTTCGCCTCGTCGGTGAGCGCGCCGCCGGCGAAGTCGGCCGAAAGCCCCGTGTCCGGGCTGAATACCGGGTTGACGCAGTTGACGCGCACGTTGTCCGGGCCGAACTCGGCGGCCATGGACTTCGACATCAGGATCACCGCGCCCTTGGAACTGTTGTACACGGTGAGCCCCGGGCGCGGGCGGATGCCGGCGGTCGAGGCGATGTTGACGAAGCAGCCGCCGCCCTGGCGGCGGAAGACGGGCAGCGCGTGCAGCGCCGAAAGGTACACGCTCTTCACGTTGACGGCGTAGACCCGGTCGAACTCCTGCTCGTTGACTTCGAGGAACGGCTTGTTGCGGTGGGTCCAGCCGGCGTTGTTCACCACGATGTCCAGCCGCCCGAACGCCGACTTCGCCGCGCCGACCAGCTTCGCCCAGTCGGCGCTGCGCGTCACGTCGGCGTGCACGAACACGCTTTTCCCGCCCGCGGTCGCGATTTCGCCCGCCACGCGCTGGCCGCCGGCGGAGTTGACGTCCGCGACCGCCACGCCCGCGCCTTCCTCGGCGAAGCGCCTGGCGATGCCCTCGCCGAAGCCGCTCGCCGCGCCGGTCACGATCGCCACCTTGCCCTTGAGTCTCATCGGTTCCTCCATGACCGGCGCATTATAGAATCGCCGCATGGGCCTTGACCGTGTTCCGCCCGGCCGCGATCCGCCCGACGATGTCAACGTGATCATCGAGATCCCGATGAACGCCGATCCGGTCAAGTACGAGGTGGACAAGGAGACCGGCGCGGTGTTCGTGGACCGCTTCATGTCCGCGGCGATGCACTATCCGTGCAACTACGGCTACATCCCGCGCACGCTGGCGCGCGACGGCGATCCGCTCGACGTGCTGGTGATCTCGCCGTTTGCGCTCATCACCGGCGTCGTGGTGCGCTGCCGGCCCGTCGGCGTGCTGCGCATGCGCGAC
>DATLZG010000433.1:0-4088 GCA_035574095.1 Burkholderiaceae bacterium
CTCGGCGTGCTGCTGGTGCGGCCGTTCGGCAGGAAGCGCCGCCGCATTCTGCTCGCGGTGATCGGCGACGCCAGCCACCTCGCGCCGGCGCTCGCCGGCGTGAAGGAAGCGGCGCTGCGCATCGACGCGCGCTTCGGCGCGGCAGCGGCCGCCGACCGCCGGGCATAATCCGGCGCCCGCTCGCTCGCCCGACCAAGCAATGAAACTGCCGTTCGCTTTGCTCGCCGCGGCCGCGCTCGCCGCAGCCGCCCAGCCCGTCGCGATCCAGACCGTCCCCGGCATGCCGCCGGTGCCCGATCCGGCCAACCTGTACAGCGAGACCGGGGCCGGCAAACTGAGCCCCACGGTCGCCAATCATCTGCCGCGCGTGTACGTGCCGAACCGGCAGGGCAACGACGTCTGGGTCATCGATCCGGCCACTCTGCAGGTGGTCGACAAATTCAGGGTCGGCATCCATCCGCAGCACGTCGTGCCGAGCTGGGACCTGAAGACGCTGTGGGTGGCGAATAACGCCGAAGGGCGCACCGACGGCAGCCTGACGCCGATCGACCCCGCCACCGGCAAGCCGGGCAAGCCGATCGCGGTCGACGACCCGTACAACCTGTACTTCACGCCCGACGGCAAGTACGCGATCGTGGTCGCCGAAGCGCGCAAGCGCCTCGATTTCCGCGATCCGCACACGATGGCGATGAAGTTCTCGCTCGACGTGCCGCAGTGCGCAGGTGTGAACCACGCCGACTTCTCGATCGACGGCCGCTACGCGATCTTCACCTGCGAGTTCGCCGGCACGCTGGCCAAGATCGATCTCGTCGAGCGGCGCGTGCTCGGCTACCTGAAGCTGAAGATGCCCGAGCGCCGCTTCAAGGAAACGAAACTGGCGCCCGGCCAGGTGTGGGAGCCCGGCGAGACCGAGCTGTGCACGGTGACCAAGGGCATGCCGCAGGACATCCGCATCGCGCCCGACGGCCGCCGCTTCTACGTCGCCGACATGCACGCCGACGGCGTGCATGTGATCGACGGCGAGCACTTCGTGCAGGTCGGCTTCATCGCCACCGGTGTCGGCGCGCACGGGCTGTACCCGAGCCGCGACGGCAAACTGCTGTACGTCGTCAATCGCGGCTCGCACAAGGTCTTCGGGCCAAAGAGCGGCAGCGGCAGCATCGCGGTGATCGACTTCGCCACCGAGAAGGTGGTGACCCGCTGGGGCATTCCGGGCGGCGGCAGCCCCGACATGGGCAACCTGACGGCCGACGGCAAACAGCTGTGGCTGGGCGGCCGCTTCGACGACTTGGTTTACATCGTCGATACGACCAGCGGCGCGGTGCGCACGGTGCGCGCCGGCAAAGAACCGCACGGCCTGACCGTGTGGCCGCAGCCGGGGCGGTATTCGCTCGGACACACCGGCAACCTGCGCTGATCGCAGGGCCGCGCTAACCGCCGCGCAGTCGCCGCAGCAAGGCGGTGACCGCGGGCGCGACGCCCGGCGCTCGCGCGCCCTCCTGCAGATGCGCGCGCAAGAGGCGCGCCAGCGTCTCCGGCTGCGGTGTGATCGTGCCGAAGAAGCGCACCTCGTCGCCGGCGGCGATCAGCAGGGTCGGGAAATTCTCGACCTCGAGGCCGCCGAGCAGATCTTCCTGATCCTCGATGTCGAGCCAGACGAAACGCGCGTCGGCATGCCGTTGCGCGAGCTGCGCGAACGTGGCGCGGTAGGCCGCGCAGGTATCGCACCAGGCGGCGCACAGGCAAACGCACAGCGCTTCGCAACCGCGCGCGATCGCGGGCGCGGCGATAAGAACTTCGCTCATGCGCGCAGTATGCAACGCGCGGGATTGCCGCGCGCTGACGCGCGCTACGACGCGCTGCGCGCCAGCGATTCGCGGCGGTCGCGGAACACCAGCGGATATTCGGGCGCGCGATCCTGCTGCGCGCGCGCGACCGCGGCGGTGACGACCGCGTGGTGTGGGCTTTTGTCGCACACCGGATCGGCGGCGTACGGATCGCTTGCCAGCAGGTAGGCCTGGCAGCGGCAGCCGCCGAGGTCGCGCTCGCGCTCCGGGCAGTCGGCGCACGGCGCTTTCATCCACCCGGTGCCGCGAAAGCGGTTGAAACCGTCGGACTCGTACCACGCGGCGCGCACGCTGGTCGTGCGCACGTTCGGAAATTCGAGCCCCGGCAGCATGCGCGCGGTGTGGCATGGCAGCGCGGTGCCGTCCGGGGTCACGGTCATGAAGGTTGTGCCCCAGCCGTTCATGCAGCGTTTCGGCCGCGTCTCGAAGTAGTCGGGCACGACGAAAAAGAGTTTCATTTTCCCGGCGAGCTTGTCGCGCCAGCGCTGCGTGGTGCGTTCCGCCGCTTCGAGCTGCGCGCGCGACGGCAGCAGGTGGTCGCGGTTCAGATGCGCCCACGAGTAGTACTGGGTGTTGGCCAGCTCCAGATAGTCGGCGCCGAGCCGGGCCGCCATGTCGATGATGGCGTCCAGATGGTCGATGTTGAGCCGGTGCAGAACGCAGTTCAGCACCATCGGGTAGCCGTGCTTCTTCACCAGCTCGGCGACGCGCTGTTTCAGCTCGAACGTCTTGGTGTGCGACAGGAAGTCGTTGACCTCGCGCGTCGAGTCCTGGAACGACACCTGGATGTGGTCGAGCCCCGCCGCTTTCAGCGCCGCCAGCCGCGCGTCGGTCAGGCCGACACCGGAGGTGATCAGGTTCACGTAGTAGCCGAGCCGGTGCGCGCAGGCGGCGATCTCCTCCAGGTCGTCGCGCAGCAGCGGCTCGCCGCCCGACAGCCCCAACTGCACCGAACCGAGCGCGCGCGCCTCGTGCAGCACGCGCAGCCAGTCGGCGGTGGACATTTCGTCCTCGACGCGCGCGAAGTCCACCGGGTTGTAGCAATACACGCAGTGCAGCGGGCAGCGGTAGGTGAGCTCCAGCAGCAGCCACAGCGGCGGTCCGGGTGTGGTCATCGGCCGTTCTCCAGCCAGCCGCGCGCCAGCGCCAGCGCGACGAACTCGCGCACGTCGCCTTCCAGGTCGGTGCGGCCGAACGCCGTCTGCAACTCGTCGACGATGGCACCGAGCGTGCGCGCGCCGTCGCAGCGGCGCAGGATTTCGCCCGCGCTCGCGTTCAGCTTCACCATGCCTTCCGGGTACAGCAGCACGTAGGCGTTCTGCGCTTCCTCCCACTGCAGGCGGAAGCCGCGCGCGATCGCCGGCCGCGCTTCAGGATCGATGCCGCTCACGTGCGCACTCCGTAGGCGGCGGCCAGCGCGTCGTTCATCGCCCACAGCACGTCGAGCTTGAACGACAAGACTTCGAGCGCGCGCTGCTGCTCGGCGCGCGTGCGAAAGTGTTCGAGCGTCAGCGCCAGCCCGTGCTCGACGTCGCGCCCGGCCAGCCCGATGCGGCTCTGGAAATAGCGCAGGCCTTCGCGCTCGATCCACGGATAGTGCTGCGGCCAGTGGGCCAGCCGCTCGCGATGGATCTGCGGCGCGAAGAGCTCGGTCAGCGACGAACACACCGCTTCCTGCCACGGCGCGCGGCGCGCGAAGTTAACGTACGCATCGACGGCGAAGCGCACGCCTGGCAGCACGTCGGCCAGGCTTTCCACGCGCGCGCGCGACAGGCCCACGGCGTCGGCCAGACGCAGCCAGGACTCGATGCCGCCCGGATCGTCGCCGTGGCCGTCGTGGTCGAGGATCCGCTGCACCCAGACGCGCCGCACGGCGCGGTCCGGGCAGTTGGCGAGTATCGCCGCGTCCTTGATCGGGATGTTGATCTGGTAGTAGTAGCGGTTCGCCACCCAGCCGCGGATCTGCTCGGGCGTGGCCTTGCCCGTGTTCAGCATCACGTTGAACGGGTGGTGGATGTGATAGCGCGGCGCCAGCGCGCGCAGCCGCGCTTCGAACTCCTGCCGGCTCCAGGCGGCTTCGCTCACAGGTCGATCTCCATGCCGTCGTAGGCGACTTCGACTCCCAGGCGTTCGAGCTCACGCCGCTCGTCCGAGTCTTCTTCGAGGATCGGATTGGTGTTGTTGATGTGGATCAGCACGCGGCGCGTGCTGCGCGGCAGCCGCGCCAGCCACTGCAGCATG